>NZ_JBFAJC010000027.1:0-132923 GCF_040655075.1 Actinoallomurus sp. NPDC050550
GTGTGGGAGAGTAGGACACCGCCGGACATTCACATAGATCAGGAAAGCCCGCCAGGCTAACGCCGGCGGGCTTTCCTGCGTTCCGGACCCTTTTCGTGACATGTATTCAGGAAGCCCCTGACTCGCCAGAAGGCGGTTCCGGAGACGATCCGAGGGCCGACCTGGGCATCGTGCTGAACGCGCCTCTCCAGGCGGCGTTGATCAAAGGCTGCGCTGAATTCCGCGATTCCGGGTCGTCCGGAACTTGCAACAATCAGTTGTGCAGGGTCAAGGGCTGCTACGTTGTAGTCGTGCCGCACGGCAGTCGGCGCACAACTGGTCGTGAGACCCACCGGGGAACTGAGGTGCGTGGTGTCCAACGAGGCCCAGGGCGAGCGCGTCATCGCGGTTCGCGACAGCAAGGATCCTGACGGTCCTAAGCTCTTTTTCAGCGTGAGCGCGTGGAAGGACTTCCTCGACCGCATCAAGGCGGGCAAGCACGATCTGCCGGAGGACATGCGCGAGGGCCTCGACGAGCGCTTCGCCCGCTGAGCCGACCGACCTAGCGCACAGACAACCACGGATACGCCGTAGCGGCCCGTCTAGAGGCGTCCGCGTCCCAGTAGCAGAGGCTGAACGGCCGGCCCACGGCACCGATGACGTGCACACCAGGGCTCAGGACGCTCAGGAGCCGAGGTCGTGGCAGCCGGACGCCGTCCGTTTCGGCCCGCTGACGTGCCTCACGCGGTCGCCGGCATCCCCCAGACCGCTGGGAGCGTCTCGCGTCTCGCCACTCGACTCCCGCGCCCTACGTCCTCTCTCCGCCGCGTTGACGCCCCGCTTGTGCGATCTCGCACGCTAGAAGCCACGAATCGTGCGGAGCTCGGCTCCCGGGGCCGCGCGGAGGGCTCCGAAAGGACGGCTGCCTCACAGGCGGCTTATCCGGCGCGTCCGCAGCGGCCCCGTTCCGACGGCCTCGCCAAGGAGCGAGCGCCGGCGTCGTCAGTGTTCCAGAAAAGGGGCTTCTGTCCACTCCGTCCCCTTTTTGGGGCGTACGCACAAATGGCAATGAGCGATGCTTTGACGCCCATTGCCAGGTTTGCTAGCTTCGCCGAGGCCTCTTACTCCCCGGGAGGAAATGGTGAGACCTGTCGTCGCGTCCTTGGCAGCCGCGTCGGTCGTCGCGATCGGTGCCGCGGTCGTCTGGGTGGCCACCGATTCGGACTCTGCCGGGTCGGCCGTACCCGCGGCCGCTTCGGCGCAGGCGGCCGCCGGACCGAAGCTCGTCATCCCTTCCAATTTCCCAGACCCGGGCGTCATTAAGGTGGGTACGACCTTCTACGCCTACGCGACGAATTCGCACGGCAAGAACATGCCGGTGGCGTCCGCGCGGTCCGCTCGTGGTCCCTGGAGCATCCTGGCCGCGGATGGGCTACCGCGCCTCGGCAAATGGGCGAAGGCCGGCAAGACCTGGGCGCCGGACGTCTCACGCCGCAAGGACGGCAAATTCCTGCTGTATTACGCGGCCCACAACGCGGCGCTCAACCGGCAATGCGTCGGTGTCGCGGTCGCGTCGTCGCCGGCGGGGCCGTTCGCGCCGTACGGCACCAAGCCGTTGGTGTGCGACGCTCCGGCCGGGGCCCAACAGGGCAAGCTCAACCCGGAGATCATCGACGCCGCTGGTTACGAAGAGGCCGGCAGGCGCTATCTGCTCTACAAGGTCGGCTACAACCAGTACCACAAGCCGTCGTTCCTGGCTCTCCAGCGGATGAGTTCCGACGGTCTGCACCGGGTGGGCAAGCCCAAGGTGATCCTCAAGCAGACCAATGAGCCGTACACGGTCGAGGCGCCCTACCTCGTCCATCGAGGCGGCAAGTACGTGCTGTTCTACTCCGCCGGCGTGTTCAGCAAGGACAACTACCAGACGCGGTACGCGGTCGCCTCCTCGCTCGGCGGGCCGTACAAGAAGGCGGCGAAGCCGCTGATGACAACCGCCGGCTTCGGGCGGAAGGTGAACGGGCCAGGTGGCGCCGTCGTGGTGCCGGACGCCGGATCCTTGCGCATCTTCTTCCACGGCGCGATCCTGGTAGGCCCCCCGCCGAAGCCGGATCCCTCACCTCAGCCCAAGAAGCTCCAGCGCGGCATGTACGAGGCGGACCTGCGGTGGTCCAAGGGCGGCCTGCCGTACGTCCCGTAGGGTGCCCGGAACCGCCTCTGGACCTCCACGAAAGCGCCGCCGTAGCGCCCGGCACGGAAGCCCTCCGCGCCGGGCGGTCCGGGCTGGGGCCGGCTCTCAGCTCCCCAGGCGCTTGCGGGCCTGCCCGCGAACGCGCCGCCGCTGCGACGGGTCGAGCATGAGGTAGCCGACGATCGGCGCGGCCACGAGGCCGAGCACGACCAGGAGGGTCACCCACCCGGGCAGCAGCCACCAGGCGATCAGGGCCACGGCCACTCCGCCCACGACGTATCCGGTCCGTCCCATGGCAGCCTCCATCCCGAGGATCTCGCTAGGAGAACGCGCATCGGCGCTCCCGGTGTTCCGCAAACCGCGATATATCTTCTTTCCGTGTCGCGAGAGCCGCCGTCGGGTCGTGTACGACCCTGCCGACACCTCGCGCGGATCGGCCGTGTGATGATCGGTGCGTGCCCATCAACGAACATCTGCTCACACTGTTCGCCCTGACCACGATCGTCGCGATGGTGGTGCCCGGGCCCGACATGCTGTTCGTCCTCGGATGCGGAATGCGCGGCGGTCCGCGTGTCGGTCTCCTGGCGACAGCAGGGGTGGCGACGAGCGAGGCCGTCCACGTCGCCGTCGCGGCCGCGGGCCTCGCCGCGCTCTTCACGGCGGTGCCGCTCGCCTTCACGGTCGTACGGATCGTCGGCGCCGCCTACCTGATCTACCTCGGTGTGCGGACGATCCGTCATCGCGGGGACGATGCGAGCGATGTCCCGAGCGTGCCCGGAGGGATGTCCGGCCGCCGGGCCTACCTCAACGGTCTCGCGACCAACCTCCTCAACCCGAAGATGGTCACGTTCACGATCGCGTTCCTTCCCCAGTTCGTCGACCCGCGGGTCGGGCCGGTCTGGGCGCAATTCGCGATCCTCGGGGCGATCCTCATCGCCTTCGAGTTCGTCGTCGACGGCACGGTGGGACTGCTCGCCGGGCGGATCGGGCGGTGGCTGCGCCGGCGGCGTACGGCCCGTCGTCGCCTCGACGTCGCGGTCGGCGGCGTCTTCATCGGGCTGGGGATACGCCTCGCCGTCGAACGGTGACGGCAGGCCCCGATGACCGGCCCGGCCCGTGAGGCCCGGCCCGGCCGGTGATGGCCGAGCCGTGTTTCGCGCGCGTCAGACGCGCAGCGTCAGCGGTCCGCCGCCCAACTGCTCCAGCGCCTGCGCGTGCAGCAGGCCGTTGCTGCAGACGACGCTGCCGCCGTCGGGGCTCGGCACGCCCGACAGGTCGGTGAAGATGCCGCCCGCCTCCTCCACGATGATCTGGAGGGCGGCGACGTCCCACAGGGAGACCTCGGGCTCGGCGGAGACGTCCACGGTGCCCTCGGCGACCATGACGTGGGACCAGAAGTCGCCGTACGCCCGGCTGCGCCACACCGTACGGCTGAGGTCGAGGAACTTGTCCAGCCGGCCCTGCGCCTCCCAGCCGCCCAGGCTCGAGTAGGAGAACGAGGCGTCCTCCATGTCGGTCACGCCCGAGACGCGGCAGCGGGTGGCCTTGGCGAGGCTGCGGCCCGTCCAGGCGCCGCCGCCGCGCGCCGCCCACCAGCGGCGGTTGAGGGCCGGCGCGGACACCAGGCCGACGACGACCTCATCGCCTTCCATGAGGGCGATGAGGGTCGCCCACACGGGAACGCCGCGCACGTAGTTCTTGGTCGCGTCGATCGGGTCGATGACCCAGCACCGGGGGCCATAGCCCGTGCGGCCGTACTCCTCGCCGTGGATCGCGTCACGCGGCCGGGCACGCTTCAGCGTGTTGCGCAACGACTCCTCGACCGCCCGGTCGGCGTCGCTGACCGGGGTGAGGTCAGGCTTGGTCTCGACACTGAGATCGAGGGCCCGGAACCGGCGCGTGGAGACGTCGTCGGCCGCGTCCGCCATCACGTGAGCCAGCCGCAGGTCATCCGAATAGTCCGCCACGAAGGGCAACGGTATCGCGACAGGACCCACCGCAGACACACTAGACGGCGTGAACACACCAATATCTTCCGTGTCCGGGCCTCTGGCAGAGCCGCCGACGCCTGCTCTGCTGTTCGATCTGGACGGAACGCTGATCGACAGCGTGTACCAGCACGTGATCGCCTGGCGCAACGCGCTGACCGTCGTGGGCATCGACCTGTCGGTGTGGCGGATCCATCGCCGGATCGGCATGAGCGGCGGCCTGTTCGTGTCCGCGCTGCTGCGCGAGACCGGGGTGTCGCTGACCCCGGCCGAGGTCGAGGAACTGCAGAAACTGCACGCCCGGGCCTACCTCGAGCAGGTCGGATCCGTACGCGCCCTGCCCGGGGCCGCGGAGCTCCTGGGCTTCCTGACCGACCGCGGCGTGCCGTGGGCCATCGCGACGAGCGGCCGGATGGAGACGGCGCACAGCGCCCTGGGGATGCTGGGGCTGCCCGAGGACACCCCGATGATCACTCGTGACATGGTGCGGTTCGCCAAGCCCGATCCGGACCTGTTCCTCGCCGCCGCGGCGCTGCTCGGGGTCGAACCCAACCACGCCATGGTGGTGGGCGACAGCGTGTGGGACCTCCTGGCGGCGCGCCGCGCGGGCGCGCTGGGCATCGGCTTGCTGTCGGGCGGGTACGGCCGTGAGGAGCTCGAACGGACCGGCGCCTTCCGCGTGTACGCCGACCCCGCCGACATGCTGACCCGCATCGACGAGCTGGGGCTGCGCCAGACCATCTGACCCACGGCTCCGCAGGCGCCGGTCAGCGGACCGGCGCCTCGTTGTTCCAGGAGGCGAGCAGGCGCAGGTTCGCCTCCGAGGGGGAGCCCGCCTCGACGGTGTAGGTCACGAGGACCTGGTCGGCGTCGTCGGGGAATCGCAGCGACTCGTAGTCCATGACCAACTCGCCGACCAGCGGGTGGTGCATGACCTTGCGGCCGTTGCTCTTGTCCTTGACGTTGTGGTCGGCCCACCATCGGCGGAAGTCCTCGCTCTTGACCGACAGCTCGCCGACGAGGGCCGCCAGCTCCGGATCGTCGGGGTACTCCCCGGCCCTCAGCCGCAGGAACGCGGCGGTCTCCCGGGCCTTGATCGTCCAGTCGTCGAACAGCGCCTGCACGTCCTCGTTGAAGAAGATCATGCGGCCCCAGTTGCGCTGGGCCGGTTCGAGGGCGCCGAAGTCGGTGAACACGGCGGCGGCCATGCGGTTCCACGCCAGGACGTCGGCGCGCCGCCCGAGGAGGTACGCGGGGACGCCCTCGGCCATGTCGAGCAGCCGCCGGACCCCGGGTCGTACGCGCTCGGTCCGCGGGGGCCGGCGGCGGGACCGCGTCGGCTTGGCCAGGTTGCGCAGGTACGCGCGCTCGTCCTCGTCCAGCCGAAGGGCCTGCGCGACGGCCTCCAGGACCTCCCCGGACACGTTGTTGGTCCGGCCCTGCTCCAGACGTACGTAGTAGTCCACGCTCACCCCGGCGAGCTGGGCCAGCTCCTCCCTGCGCAGCCCCGGGACGCGCCGGCGGCCGCCGTACGGGCGCAGGCCCACGTCCTCCGGCTGCAGCCGCGCGCGTCTCGTGCGCAGGAATTCCGTCAGCTCGGCTCGCTTGTCCATGCCGCCCAGTATTGGGGAGTTCGCGGCGTTAAGGGTGGTTCTGCTGGACCCAGGCAACGCCGTACCCCCGGTAAGACGCAGCCCTGGGTACCCCCTTCGGCCGGCCCCAGGATCAGTGTTGTCACGAAGGACACCACGGAAGTGAGAACACGATGACCGAGCTTCAGGGCCGTACCGCCGTCGTCACCGGAGCCGCCAGCGGGATCGGTGCCGCCATCGCCCGCCGCCTCGCCGACGAGGGCGTACGGGTCGCGCTCCTGGCGCGCCGCGAGGAGCGGCTGGCCGACCTGGCGGGCAAGATCGAGGCGAACGGCGGGCGGGCGATCGCCGTCTCCGCCGACGTGACGAGCGACGCGTCGGTCGCCGCGGCGGCCGAGCGGATCCACGAGGCCCTCGGCCGGGTCGACCTCGTCGTCAACGCCGCCGGCGTGATGCTGCCGAACCCGATCGAGGACGGGCGCGTCGACGAGTGGACCCGCATGATCGACACGAACGTGACCGGCGTCCTGCGCGTCATCCGGGCGTTCACCGCCGACCTGACCGAGGCGGCCGCCGCAGGCGGCACGGCGGATCTGCTGAACATCTCCTCGATCGGCGCGCACGTGCTGTTCCCGAACTACGCGGTCTACGGGGCGACCAAGGCGGCGCTGACGCAGCTGTCCGCCTCGCTGCGCACCGAGTTCGGGCCCAAGGACGTCCGGGTCACCAACATCGAGCCGGGACTGACCGAGAGCGAGCTCGGCGAGCAGATCGACAACACCGACCTGCGCGGCGAGCTCGACCAGATGCACGATGCGCTCGGCCCGCTGGCCGCCGACGACATCGCCGACCTCGTCGCGTACGTCGCCGGCCGGCCCCGCAACGTCAACCTGCGCCAGATCGTCATCCTCCCGACCCGCCAGGCCTGATCGCGCCCGGTGCGTTAGTCGGTGTCGTCGCTCTCGCGGCCCGCGAGCAGGCGTCGCACCGACTCGAGGCGACCTACGCTCGCGTGACCGGCGGCGACCCACGCGTCGAGCGCGCAGTCGCTCTGCAGGTGGGTGCAGTGCGGCGGGCACTCGACGGTGCCTTCGAGGAGGTCGGGGAAGGCGCCCAGGATGTCCTCGGGGGAGACGTGGGCCAGCCCGAAGCTGCGGACGCCGGGGGTGTCGATGATCCAGCCGTCGCCGGAGGGCAGTTCCAGCGCGATCGCCGAGGACGAGGTGTGCCGGCCGCGCCCGGTCACCGGGTTGACCTCGCTCACGGCGCGCTCGGCGTCGGGGACCAGGGCGTTCACCAGGGTGGACTTGCCGACGCCGGAGTGGCCGACGAGCACGCTGATCCGCCCGGACAGCCGCTCGCCGAGGTCGTCGACCGGTTCGTCCTTGCGGGTGACGACGTACGGGACGTCCAGCGGCGCATACGTCTCCAGCAGGGGCTCCGGGGACGCGAGGTCGGACTTGGTCAGGCACAGCAGCGGGTCCAGGCCCGCGTCGTACGCGGCGACCAGGCACCGGTCGATCATCCCGGAGCGCGGCGGCGGGTCGGCCAGGGCCGTGACGACGACGAGCTGGTTGGCGTTGGCGACGATCACACGCTCGACCGGGTCGGTGTCGTCCGCGGTACGGCGGAGGGTGGAGGCGCGGGGCTCGATCCCGACCACCCGTGCGAGGGTGTCGGCGCGGCCGGACACGTCACCGACGAGACGCACCCGATCACCGACGACGACGCTCTTGCGGCCGAGCTCCCGGGCGCGCATCGCGGTGACCCTGCGGGGCCGTTCGCCCTTCCGCTTCGCCGCTCGCCCGGCGCCCTCGGCGCCGATCAGGCAGGTGTAGCGGCCGCGGTCCACCGCGATGACGAACCCGACGATCGCGTCTTCGTGGGCGGGGCGCCGACGGGTGCGCGGCCGGGAGCCGCGCCCCGGGCGCACGCGAACATCGTCTTCGTCGAGCCTGCCCCAGTCGCGCTCCATCGGTTACCGAAGCATCTCGGTCCAGAGCTCGCCGAATTCGGGGAGCGTCTTGCCGACGGTCGGGAGGTTCTCCACCTCGACGCCGGGTACGGCCAGGCCGAGGACGGCCCCGGCCATCACCATCCGGTGATCGTCATAGGTGTGGAAGACGCCGCCGCGCAGCGGCCTGGGCCGGATCTCCAGGCCGTCGGGCAGCTCGCGCACGTCACCGCCCAGGCCGTTGATCTCCGTGGTCAGCGCGGCGAGCCGGTCGGTCTCGTGACCGCGCATGTGGGCGATGCCGCGCAGCCGGGACGGCCCGTCGGCCAAGGCGGCCAGCGCGGCGATCACACAGCTCAACTCGCTGACATCACCGAGGTCGACGTCGATACCGTGAATCGTGCCGCCACCGCGTACGGTCAGGTCGCCCCCGTCGTACGAGGCCGAACCGCCCATGTCGGCGAGCAGGTGACGCAGGGCGTCGCCGGGCTGGGTGGTCTCGGCCGGCCAGCCGCGCACCGTCACCCGGCCGCCGGTCACCAGGGCCGCCGCCAGGAACGGCGCGGCGTTCGACAGGTCCGGCTCGATGTCGACCTCACCGCCGCGCAGCGCGCCCGGCTGCACCCGCCAGACGTCCGGGCCGCTCTCGACGGAGGCGCCGGCGTCGGCCAGCATCCGCATGGTCATCGCCAGGTGCGCCGCCGACGGCACCGGCGGCCCTTCGTGGCGCACCTCGATGCCCTTGGCGTAGCGGGGGGCCGCGAGCAGCAGGCCGGAGACGAACTGCGACGACCCGGAGGCGTCGATCGTGACCGAGCCGCCCGCCACCGCACCCGTGCCGCGCACCGTGAACGGGAGCGCGTCGCCCTCCACCTCCGCGCCGAGCGCACGCAGGGCGGCGAGGATGGGGCCCATCGGCCGCTTGCGGGCGTGCGGGTCGCCGTCGAAGGAGATCTCGCCGGTCGCCAGGGCGGCGACCGGGGGCACGAACCGCATGACCGTGCCGGCCAGCCCGACGTCGAGCGTCGCCGGGCCGTGCAACTCGCCCGGGGTGACGCGCCAGGCGCCCTCGTCCGCGTCGTCGATGGCCACCCCCAGCGCGCGCAGCGCACCCGCCATGAGCAGCGTGTCGCGGCTGCGCAGCGGCCGCCGGATCATCGACTGCTCGCCGGCCAGCGTGGCGAGGACCAGCGCGCGGTTGGTCATCGACTTCGATCCCGGCAGCGCGACGGCGGCGTCGACCGGCCCGTCGGCGGCGGGTGCGGACCACAGAGGAGGCATGACTGAAGGGTACCGGTCCTAGGGGCGCTCGAACCGCGTGTAAAACGCCGGTGCGGAGACGATCGCGGATCGTGAATGCGCCGGTAGATCCCCCGGCGACGGCCCTGATCGGTCGCTACCTTGGCGGCACTCGGCTCCGTTGCGGCTCCCGGACCACATGACCCGGGAATCGCCTCGTCAGCCTCACGAGCGAGCCCGACGGGTCGACCGGAGCGGCCGGGAGGCCGTCCGTGGAGGTCGTGGGGACGGTCCGAGCGACCAGATGACAGGGGGACGACTGTGGACGCATCGCCACGGCCACGGCACCGGGTCCGCCACGCACCGGCCGATCCGGCCACGCCCGCGGACGGACGGCGATCGGTCCCGCTGCCGCCGGGCCCGTACGAGCTGTGCCTCGCGGACCTGCGCACCCGGTGGCCCGGCGGTGAGGTCATCGGCTTCGGCGACACGGACCTCGTGCTGCCGCAGGGACGCCGGGTCGCGCTGCTGGGGCGCAGCCGTGTCGGCACCTCGGCCCTCGCCGCCGTGCTCCTCGGGTTCCTGGACTACCAGGGCGTCGCGACCCTCAACGACGTGCAACTGCGCGATCTCGCCGACGAGGACGTCCGTACGGTCATCGGGCTGTGCGCGCACGACGCCCACCTCTTCGACACGACGATCGCCGAGAACGTCCGGGTGGCCCGCCCGGACGCCGGTGACGACGACGTCGCCCGTGCGCTGGGCCGGGCGGGGGTCGACCTCTCGCCCGACACCCGCGTGGACGATCACGGCGTCGCGGCCGGCCCCGGGCGGCAGCGCATCGCGCTGGCCCGCGCCCTGCTGGCCGACCTGCCGGTCCTGATCGTCGACGAGCCGGACGTCCGGCCGGACGAGGACGCCGCGGACGCCGCGCTGGCCGAACTGATCGACGCCGCCGAGGGCCGCACGCTCCTGCTGATCATGCACCGGACGGTGGTCCCGGGCGCCGCGCCGATCCTCCGCCACGTCGACGAGGTCCTGGAGATCTGAGCGCCGCGTTCAGTGCCCGATCTTGGCGGCCTTCCGGCGGGCCCCCTCGACGCGATGGGCGGCCCTGCGCCGTGCGCGCTCGGCCTTGCGGCCGGCCTCCGCTCGGGCGAGCGCCGCCTGAAGCCGCGCCTCGTGCGCGCTGGTGCGGGCGGCCTTGACCGGGCGGTGTCGGCTCGGGGCGGTCGCGACGACGAGCAGCGCCCCGAACAGCCCGGCGGTCTTGAAGAACTGGGACCGCTCCTCGGCGCGCCGCTCCGGGTCGTCCTCGGCCCAGAACCGGTGCTCGGCCAGCAGGCTCGGAACCAGCTGACCGGCGAGAACGAGCGTCGACAGCCGCTCGAACCGGCCCGTGGCCAGGAGAGCGCCGGAACCCACGCTCAGCGCTCCCAGCATCCGCACGAGCGTCTCGGGGTCCTTGGTGGGGAGCCAGGACACACGGTCGGCGAGGGGTTTGATCACGGGAGCGATCCGCTCGGCCCGGCCGCCGGGATCGCGCAGCGTCTCGATGCCCGTCACCACGAACGGCGCGGCCATGAGGGGACGGGCGAGAGTCCTGATGGGTCGCATGAACCCGTCATGCCCACCGCGCGCACGAACAAGCCCACCACTTTGGCAAGCTTGGGCGCGTCCGGCGCGCGGCGCGCCGGACGGACCGGAAGGGGACGCGCGGAGCATGTGCGGGCGGTATGCCACGGCGCGTGGGCGCCAGGAGATCATCGACGACTTCGACGTCGAGCGCGACACGACCGACGCGCTCGAACCCGACTACAACGTCGCCCCGACCAAACCCGTGCCGCTCATCCTGACGCGCGACGTCCGCGAGCTCCACGTGGCGCGCTGGGGCCTGGTGCCCTCGTGGGCCAAGGACCTGTCGATCGGCGCCCGGATGATCAACGCGCGGGTCGAGACCGTCCACGAGAAGCCGGCCTTCCG
Organism: Actinoallomurus sp. NPDC050550; assembly: GCF_040655075.1. Taxonomy (NCBI): domain Bacteria; kingdom Bacillati; phylum Actinomycetota; class Actinomycetes; order Streptosporangiales; family Thermomonosporaceae; genus Actinoallomurus; species Actinoallomurus sp. NPDC050550. The sequence goes on from NZ_JBFAJC010000027.1 coordinate 10,924, forward strand.
GCGGGCGTTCGTTCGGCGGCGCTGCCTGCTGCCCGCCGACGGCTACTACGAGTGGTATGCCCGGGAGGACGGCGGCAAGCAGCCGTTCTTCATCCGGCCCTCCGACGGGAGCATGCTCGCCATGGCCGGCCTCTACGAGATCTGGCGGCCGGACCGGGAGGTCGGTCGGGGTGGGCCGGGAGGTCGGTCGGGGTCGGTTGGTCGGGATGGACTGGTCGGGAGTGACACGGAAGAGTCCGAGGAGGAGTGGGTGCTGACCTGCACGGTCATCACCACTGAGGCGACCGACGACGTGGGCCGGATCCACGAGAGGATGCCGATGCTGGTGGAGCCGGAGCGCTTCGGCGCGTGGCTCGACCCGGCGCTGTCGGGCCCCGACGAGATCCGCTCACTGCTGGTACCGGCGGCCGCGGGGAGCCTGGAGGCCTACCCCGTCTCCACGGCGGTGAACAAGGTCCGAAATAACGGACCTGACCTGGTAAAACCACTGCCGGAAATGGGTATCTCCTCCAACGAAACCCCCACGCTGTTCTGACCGCCTCGCCGGGAGGTACGCATGGTCGTGGACACGGCGCAGAGGCGCCTGGAGGACATGCTCGCCGATCTCGATCGCGCGATCGCGGTTCTGCAGAGCGAGCACCCGGAGGCCGATCAGCACACCGCCGACGCCGGCGCGAGCCTTTTCGCCACCGACCGGGCCGAGGCCGCGCTGGACGCGATGCGCCGCGAGCGCGCGGAGGTGCTCGCGGCCCTTGAGCGGGCCCGTGCCGGCACCTTCGGCAAGTGCGTCGACTGCGGCCTGCCGGTGCCGGACGGCCGCCTCGAGGCACGGCCCGCCGCCGCCCGCTGCGTCACCTGCCAGGCGAAGCACGACCGAATTCGACGCTGAGCGCCTGCCGACGCGTCCCCTCCTCCCGGGCGGCCTAGGCCCGGGAGGAGGCGAGCGCGCGTCAGCGGCTCTTGATCGCGCTGGCGACGAGGTGGATCCCGACCGGCTCGTCGCCGAGCGGGGCCGTCAGCTCGGCGCGGACCAGCCGCGGGAGCGCCTGCGGGCTCGTGGTGAGGACGTGCTCGACCGTCGAGGGCGACAGGGTCGTGCGCGGCCGGATCCACTCCAGCTCCAGCCCGCTGTCGGTGAGCAGCTCGCGTAGCTGCTCGGCGCCGAAGCACCGGGTGATCGACCCGTCCGGCCAGGGGACCAGGACGACCTCCGAGCGCGGCACGTCGGACAGATGTGCCCAGAAGTTCTGCTCGGCGAGGATGGCCATGCCGAGGACGAGCGAGTCGACGCACATGAGCACCCGGCCGCCCGGCCGGAGCACTCGTGAGATCTCCGCGACGACGTTCTCGGTGACGAGATGCCGGGAGAGCATGCGGCCCTCGGCGACCACCGCGTCGAAGCACCCGTCGGCGAGGAAACCGAGGGAGGCGGGATCGGCGACCACCGGCCGTACCCTCCGAGAGCGCGGCCCGCTCCTCGGCGTCTCCTGAACCTCGACGACGGTGTGGCCGGCCGCCGCCACCTGGGACGCGCACCGTGCCTGCGGACCCGACAGGTCGAGGACGCGGGACGGCCGGTGGGGGAGCCATCGGGAGAGTTGGGCGGCGGCGACGGCCCAGTAGAAGGTCCAGTAGCTCGCGAGCGTCTCGGACTCGCCAACAGCGGGATGCTTCGCCGGAATCGACAGCACGGCGGCTCCTCGGGGATGCATTTATCCCAATCCTTCCCTGTTGACGGCACCGCTTCACCCGTCGTAACTGGTGACCGAGCATTCCTCTTTCCCGGGAATCACGCGGCCATGCGAGGTGTTGCACTGCGTCATAACGGCCAGTGACAGCGATTAGTTCGAGGTGATGATGAGCCTTCTGCTCGCGGACCGTCGGCAGGTGTCGCCGGCGGACCCGCTATCGTCAGGTGCGTACGGTTTCGATGCCGATGACGGCCGGACGGAGGAGGTGGGTCAGGTTCCCGAGGCAGTGGAGACACTGGAGGATCGGACCAGGCGCTTCGAGCGCGATGTGTTGCCGTTCCTCGACCAGCTCTACTCGGCCGCGCTGCGGATGACGCGGAACCCGGCCGACGCCGAGGACCTGGTTCAGGAGACCTTCGCCAAGGCGTTCGGGTCGTTCCATCAGTTCCAGGAGGGCACGAACCTCAAGGCCTGGCTCTACCGGATCCTCACGAACACCTTCATCAACTCCTACCGCAAGAAGCAGCGGGAGCCGAAGCAGTCCGCCGCCGAGGAGATCGAGGACTGGCAGCTGGCGCGGGCCGAGTCCCACACCTCGACCGGGCTGAAGTCCGCGGAGGCCGAGGCGCTCGAGCACCTGCCCGACTCCGACGTCAAGACGGCCCTGCAGGCGCTTCCCGAGGACTTCCGCATGGCGGTCTACTTCGCCGACGTGGAGGGCTTCTCGTACAAGGAGATCGCCGACATCATGGGCACTCCGATCGGTACGGTGATGTCCCGGCTGCACCGGGGACGGCGTCAGCTGCGGTCGATGCTCGAGGACTACGCGCGCGAGCGCGGCCTCGCCCGCGCGAACGGCGGCCAGCGTAGGGAGGACCAGTCATGAGCTGCGGTAAGCCGCACGAGACCCCCTGCTCTGAGGTGCTCGGCCGGATCTATGACTACCTCGACGGTGAGCTGGACCAGAGCGGGTGCTCCGACATCCGGCAGCACCTCGATGAGTGCGGGCCCTGCCTCCGGGAGTACGGCCTGGAGGAGGCCGTGAAGAAGCTCGTGCACAAGTCGTGCGGCTGCGACCCGGTGCCGCAGGATCTGCGGTCGAAGGTCATGGGGCGCATCGAACAGGTCCGCGCCTCCCTGACCGAGTAAGGCGGATCAGGACTGTAGGTGACGATTGGTTCACGCTTTGCTCACGTTTCCACGCTCGTCTGCGTGACCTGTCCCCGTCGGGTTAGGCTTACCCCCGATCATTCGGGGACCGGTGAGTCAGGAGGCGAGCCGCCGCACCGCTTGGGTGCCCAGGCTCGTCAGGGGAGGCTGAAACACATGCGAAAAGGCGTGTCCTGGGCTTAGCCCATTACCTCGTAGGGGCGGCAATGCGTGGACTACCCCCGGCCGCATGGGCATACGTCTGTACGGTCGTCACGCTCGGGACCGCGTGCATCGCTCTGTCGTCCTTCGGCGGCATCGATTGGACGACGCTCGCGGTGCTCGCGGTGCTCTCCGTGGTCTGTGAGTCGGTGCCGGCGCTGCTCAGCAGCGCGAACGCACGCGTCTCACTGAGCTACTCGGCCGGCCTGGCCTCGGTCGTGCTGCTCGGCCCCGTGGGGGCGGCACTGGTGGGCGCGTCGGCCGTGGTAACCGGCCGGCGCGACGTCGCCCTCGTGAAGAGGTTGTTCAACAGCGCGCAGTTCGCTCTCTCCGGATATCTCGCCGGCGTCGTCTACCAGGCGGCCGGCGGCACGGTCGGCAAGCCGACCGACGGATCCTTTCCCGGCATCATCCCGCCGTACGTCGCGGCGGTCATCACCTACGTCGCGGTCAACCTCGGCCTGGTCGCCGTCATCCTCATCCTGACCAAGAAGGCGCCCATGTGGGGGTTCCGGTGGGCGCCGGTCGGCCAGCTCACCGTCGGCCAACTCGCGTACGGCATGTTCGGGCTGCTCATCGCCGCCCCGTGGCGCGTCGTCGGCCCGTTCTCCGCGGTGCTGGTGCTGCTGCCGATGTTCATCGCCCGGTGGGCCCTCGAGCAGACCCGGCGGCAGCGGGAGGCCCAGGCGGCGACGATCGCGGCGCTGTGCCAGGCGGTGGAGACCAAGGACTACTACACGCGCGGCCACAGCGAGCGGGTCTCCCGGGGCGCGACGATGATCGCCCGCGAGATCGGCATGCGGCCCGAGCGGGTCGGCGCGGTGCGGTACGCCGGCATGCTGCACGACGTCGGCAAGCTGGGCGTGCCGACGAGGGTGCTGCAGAAGTCCGGCGCCCTGAGCGAAGAGGAGTTCGCCGCCATCCAGCTGCACCCGATGCGCGGCCTGGAGATCGTCCGCGACATCGGCTTCCTCGACGAGGCCCTGGCCGGGATCATGCACCACCACGAGCGGATGGACGGCACCGGATACCCCATGGGCCTGGCGGGGTCGGAGATCCCGGAGTTCGCCCGGGTGATCTCCGTCGCCGACGCCTTCGACTCGATGACCTCCACCCGGTCCTACCGGCCCGCCATGCCGAACGAGGCGGGCATCGCCGAGCTGAGGCGCTGCGCCGGCACCCACTTCGACCCGGCGGTGGTCGAGGCGTTCATCGCCGCGATCGAGCGGAACGGCTGGACCCGCCCCGACCCGGTCGTCCCGCCCGAGGGCGAGGAGACGGCACAGCAGGACCACGATGACCCGAGCGCCCCGCTGCGCGTCGCCGGCGAAGGCGTCCGCCCGTGAGCCGCCGACCCCGAGGACCGGAACGCACCCCTGACCGGGAGAGCCCGCATGACCAGAAGGCGCCCATGACCGCGAGCGACCCGACGCGGCGAGCGAGGTACGCGTCGCCCGCGGAGCGAGTGAGGAGGGCGAGCGAGTAATGAGCGCCGCACCGGCGTCCGCACGGCGGCGCACGATCGGCCAGTCGCTCGACTCCGCCCAGCTTCTGCTGATCGCGGTGGCGGGGCTGCTCGTCATCGGATCGGTCACCCAGGTCGCCGCGGTCGGGGTCGTCGACTCCCGTACGGCGGTGCTGTTCGGCGCGCTGATCGCGGTGGGCGAGCTGCTCCGCATGGTCGTCCCCGGCAACCGCGAGGTCGCGCCGATCGCCAGCGCGGGGGCCCTCGGCTACGCGCTCCTGTTGAAGGTCGGGGCCGACTCGGCCGCGCACTCCGCCTTCCAGGTCGTGACCGTCACCGCCTGCGGCACGCTGGCCGGAGCGCTGCCGCACATCGCGGTCGGTCGGGTGCCCAAGCTCGACGCGCTGGCCCGGCGGATCCTCACGCCCTCCATCGTGGCGTTCATCTTCCGGCCGATCATGCACTCGGCGCTGCGCGACCACTGGCCCGCGCTCATCACCGTGATGGTCCTGACTGTCATCCTGTCGTGCGTCATCGACGTCACCACCGCGGCGGTCATCCGGGCGGAGGCCGTACGCGCGCGGTTCGGCATCGCGCTCGGCGACGAGATCCGGGCCAAGGGGCCGCTGTGCGCCGCCTCCGGCGCGACGGGCATGCTCCTCGCGGTCAGCACGTTCGTGATGGGCCCGGCCGCGCTGCTCGTCTTCACCGCCCCGATCCTCGTCACCCAGGTCGCCTTCCGGCGCTTCGCCGGCATCCGGGCGACCTACCTGCAGACCGTCCGCGCCCTGTCCCAGGTCACCGAGGTCGGCGGGTACGTCGAGGCCGGCCACTCGCGCCGCGTCAGCCGCCTCGCCGTCGCGATGGGCCGGGAGCTCGGCATGACCGAGGAGGAGCTCCTCGAGCTCGAGTACGCCGCGCTCATGCACGACATCGGGCAGCTGTCACTGCGCGACCCGATCCCCGGCGGCGCGACCGTCCTCGCCTCGCCCCAGGAACAGCGGCGCATCGCCGAACTCGGCGCCGGTGTGATCACCAAGACCGGCGTTCTCGACGAGGTCGCCGAGATCGTACGCCGCCAGTCCGACCCGTACCGAGTGAGCGACGGATCGCCGCCACCGCTCGCGAGCCGTGTCATCAAGGTCGCGAACGCCTACGATGACCTCGTCGGTGACTCTCCTGATCGCGACCGGTCGGCGGCCGTGCTGGAGCGGCTGCGGCTCGACTCGGCGGCGGAGTACGACCCCACGGTGATCGAGGCGCTCGGCCACGTTGTCGACCGCATGCGCTGACAAGTCGACCCACGGGTTTTTGTCGCCGCGCGCGACGGTACACCGGGCAATCGCGTGGTTATTCTCGCTGGGCCGAGTGCAAATGAGGAGGATCGGTGTTCGAGTCCGTATTGGTGGTGAACCGTGGCGAGATCGCCCGTCGGGTGATCCGCACCGTGCGCGCCCTCGGGATCAAGGCCATCGCGGTCTACTCGGAGGCCGACACCGATCTGCCGTACGTCGACGAGGCGGACGAGGCGATCCTCATCGGCCCGGCCCAGCCGACGCAGAGCTACCTCGACATCGACGCGGTGATGGAGGCGGCCAAGCGCACCAACGCGCAGGCGATTCACCCCGGATACGGCTTCCTGGCCGAGAACGCCGGCTTCGCCGAGCGGGTCATCACCGAGGGATTGATCTGGATCGGCCCGCCGCCCGAGGCGATCACCGCGATGGGCGACAAGATCAACGCGCGGAACCTCATGGAGGAGGCGGGCGTGCCCGTCGCCACCGGCACCCGCGAACCCGTCCCCGACGCCGACGCGGCGGTGGCCGCGGGCATCGGCTACCCCGTCATGGTCAAGGCGGCCGGCGGGGGCGGCGGCATCGGCATGAGCGTCGCCCACGACGAGGCGGAGCTGCGCAAGGCGTACGAGACGGCCCGCACCCGCGCCGAGCGGTTCTTCGGCAACCCGGACATCCTCCTGGAGCGCTACATCGAACGCGCCCGCCACGTCGAGGTGCAGATCCTCGGCCTGGCCGACGGCACCGTCGTCGCCCTGGGCGAGCGTGACTGCTCCGTCCAGCGCCGCCACCAGAAGGTCGTCGAAGAGACCCCGTCGCCCGGCGTGGGCCCCGAACTGCGCGCCCGCATGCTCGCCGCCGCCGTACGCGCCGGTGAGGCCGTCGGCTACCGCGGTGCCGGCACGGTCGAGTGCCTGGTCGACCCGGTCGCACAGGATTTCGTCTTCCTGGAGATGAACACCCGCCTCCAGGTCGAGCACCCGATCACCGAGCTCGTCACCGGCCTGGACCTCGTCGAACAGCAGCTGCTGATCGCGGCTGGCGAGCCGGTCTCCTTCACCGCCGTCGAGCCCCGCGGGCACGCCATCGAGTTCCGCGTGTACGCCGAGGATCCCAAGCGCTTCCTGCCCAGCCCGGGCCAGATCACCGTATGGGAGGAGCCGTCCGGCGACGTTGTCCGCGTCGACTCCGGCTACCGCGCGGGCAACAAGGTCACGCCGTTCTACGACCCGCTGCTGGCGAAGCTGTGCGTGTACGGCCCGGACCGAGCCGAGGCCCTCACCGCCGCCCGCCGCGCGGTCGAGGAGTTCCGCGTCGAGGGCCTCAAGACCAACCTGCCGTTCTTCACCGAGCTGCTGGAAGACTCGGACTTCGTCTCCGGCGAGTACGACACCGGCCTCGTGGACCGGATGCGGGCCCGGTGATGGACGGCCGACGTACGGCACGCTGCGATGATGCGTGACCGGAACCTTCACACTGATCGAAACGCGCGCCGGCCGACGTCGGCGTCTGAGGAGAGGAGCCGCAGTGGCTGAGGTCCGCGCGGAAATGGTGGCGAACGTGTGGAAGGTGCTCGTCAACGAGGGCGACCAGGTCGAGGACGGCGACACCCTCGTCATCCTGGAGTCGATGAAGATGGAGATCCCGGTGCTCACCGAGGACTCCGGCACCATCACGAGCCTCAAGGTCGCCGAGGGCGACGTCATCCAGGAAGGCCACCTCATCGCCGTCATCGAGTAGGCGAGCAGCGAGCCTGGTCGGCCGTCGCCGAGTCATCGTGTGGGACCGCCCCGACGTCTCATGATGTGGTCCGCCTTGCCGAGCGCTCCGCCGGCGGCCGCCGTGGCGAGGGTGGTCGTGGACCTGGCCGCTGGGAGATGACAGCCAGGACGGTGCTGGTCCGCTCGATCCATGCGGCGGCGTGCTGGCAGATGGCGGTCGCCACGAACAGGAGGTCGGCGTGGTCGGCCACCAGGTCGCGGCGATGGATCGGCTCGTGATGGGCCAGCCGATTCCGGAGGAGATGGAGTCGAGCGACCCGGTCGGCGACCTCACGGCGTCTTTGCGGCCGTAGCTCGGGAAAAGCGTGCCGAAGCGCAGGTGTCCAGAGACTCTGCTCGTACCGTGAGGTCAGGAGGTAGCGCCAGAATCCGAAGCTCAGCTGGGATACAACGCGTCCCGGCGTGATCGGACGCCTCCGCACGGAGACTCGCCGACGGGCCTCGTAGATGTCGTGCTGTCCACGATCATCAAGCAAGTCCTGCGGGTCGTCATACCACTCGCCGGGGAGCCGTCGAGCGGTGTGCCATGTGGTCAGCTCACGGTGTAGGGCGTTGCGCAGTACCACCTCGAATCCCTGCAGAGATGCGAAGAACGCAGCGCTTGCGGCGGTGTTCCATTCATACAGAGCGATCGCTTCAGCATCGTTTCCTTGGGCTACGGCATCGTAGGAGGCAAGCCGTTCCCGAGTAAGGCGGGCACGAAGCGTGTTCAGATGAATGGGACTGGTGACGTCGACCACGATCTCGGCTATCCTTGGACGTGAAGACCCCGGATGGCCTCTGCATTGCATGCCACCGGGGTTACTGTTTGTGTCATCAATCTATTACCTACAGTGACAGCTTGGTGGCGCAATCATTAGACTGAGCTGAACACCCCGGACGGCCTCCGCCATGTACGCCGCCGGGGTTACTGCTTTCTGGGTCTGCTGGTCAGAGCGCCAGGGCGTAGGTCAGGAGGTCGACGCCTTTGGCGGGGCTCCAGTCGCGGTCCGGGGTGCGGACGAAGCCGAGGCGGCGGTAGATGCGGTGGGCCGCGTGCATGACCGGCTCTGTCGAGAGCCGGAGGGTGGTGCAGCCGTCCTCGCGGGCGCGGTCGACGCAGAGGCTGACCAGCGCTTCGCCGAGGCCGCGTCCGCGGGCCATGGGGCTGACCGCGAGCATCCGGAACTCCGCCTCGCCCGGCCCGGCCAGCTGGGCGAAAGGGCTGCCGTACGGGCAGTAGGTCACGGTGCCGATGGGCTCGCCATCCTGAACCGCGACGATGAGCTCCGCTTCGCGGAACCGTGACGCGGCGTTGCGGAGGTGAGAACTGTAGCTGCCGTTCGGGCTGATGTACGCGGCGGCGACGTAGACGGCCGCGGTGAGTTCGCCGATCGCGCGCAGCTCCTCGGGGCGGGCGACACGGATCTCGATGTCGTCCGGTATCCCCCGGGAGGGCGGTCGCCCCGGCGTACCGATCGCCGGAGGCGTGTCCTGGCTCACGGAGGAAGCTTAGAACACCCCAAAAAGGACGAAGCCTGCGGTGGCCTCCCAGGTCGAACGGGAGGCCACCGCGGGGCGGTCAGCCGGTGGTGAGCTCGGGGATGTCCTGGGCTCGCGGGTCGTCCGCGTCGGCGAGGAAGTCCGAGGGGCTGGTCTCGTCGGTGCCGTCGGGGACCTTCAGCGCCTTCAGCAGGCCGGTGAGGACGACCACGACGAGCATGTTGATCACGAAGGCGGTCAGTGCGATGTACCCGGTGTGGCCGATGAACGGGATGTTCGCGATCGACTGCCCGAAGTGCTTCTGCGTCGGGGACGACTGGTCGTACGCGGTGACGGTGCCGTACACCATGGCCACGGCCCAGCCGGCGAGCAACGCCCAGCGGTGGAACCACCGGGTGAACAGTCCCAGCGCGAGCGCCGGGAAGGTCTGCACGATCCAGATGCCTCCGAGCAACTGCAGGTTGATCGCGAGGGACTTGTCGAAGGCCAGGACGAAGATCAGTGCTCCTATCTTGACCAGCAGGGACGTGAACTGCGACACCCGCGTCTCCTCCGCCGGCGACGCCTCCGGCCGGAAGAACGCCTTGTAGACGTTGCGGGTGAAGAGGTTCGAGGCCGCGATCGACATGATCGCCGCCGGGACGAGGGCGCCGACGCCGATCGCGGCGAAGGCGACGCCGGTGAACCAGCTGGGGAAGACGTGGTCGAAGAGCGTCGGGACGGCGAGCTGCGGGTTCTTGGCGGCCTTGACGGCGGCGGCGACGTCGGGCTTGGCCAGGGCCATGTAGCCGAGGAGGGCGAGCAGGCCGAGCAGCAGCGAGTAGGCGGGGAGCAGTGCGGCGTTGCGTTTGATCACGTCGCGGCGGCCGGCGGCGAGCGCTCCCGTCACCGTGTGCGGGTAGATGAACAGCGCGAGCGAGGATCCCAGTGCGAGCGTCCCGTACGCCCAGTGGTTCAGGTCGCCGGTGATGATCGAGCCGGTCGGCTTGTGGGTGACCGGGTTGGTCTTGGTGAGGGCCGCCTGCGCGGTGTCGAAGATGTGGCCCCAGCCACCGAGCTTCGTCGGGATGTAGAGGACCGCCACGATGATCACGAGGTAGATCAGCGTGTCCTTGACGAAGGAGATGAGCGCGGGGGCGCGCAGGCCGGAGGTGTAGGTGTAGGCGGCCAGGAGGGCGAAGGCGATGAACAGCGGCAGATCCCTGGCCAGGCCGGAGCCCTTCACGCCCATGACGGTGAGGACCGCCTGGATGCCCACGAGTTGCAGGGCGATGTAGGGCATCATCGCCAGGATGCCGGTGACCGCGACGGCCAGGCCGAGCGCCTTGGAACCGAAGCGGCCCCGGACGAAGTCGGCGGGCGTGACGTATCCGTGGACGTGCGACACCGACCACAGGCGAGGGCCGATGAGGAACACGATCGGATACGCGATCGCCGCGTAGGGCAGCGCCCAGAATCCCATGGCCCCGCCGGCGAAGACGGCGGCCGGCACCGCGATGAAGGTGTACGCGGTGTAGAGGTCGCCGCCGAGGAGGAACCAGGTCACGAAGGTGCCGAAGCTGCGCCCGCCGAGGCCCCACTCGTCCAGGTGCAGGATGGTCTGGCCGCGCCGCCAGCGTGCGGCGGCGAAGCCGACCACGGTGACCAGGGCGACGAAGAAGACGAAGACGCCGAGTTCGATGCCGTTGACGTTGTCCATGGGAGCCTCACTCGCCCTTCTCGTCGGCCTGGTCGCCGCGGGCCGGCGTCCGGCCGCCGCCGCTGCGGGTGAGCGCGTAGGCGATGCCGATGAAGACCGCGGTGAGGATCACCCAGAGCAGTTGCCACCAGTAGAAGAAGGGGAAGCCGGCGAGCCGGGGCTTGATCTTCGCGTAGCTCGGGACGGCGAGGTAGATCACGAACGGCGCGATGAGGAGGACGGCGACCACGGCCCGTACGACGGGTCGGGTCGATTGCGCAGCTTTGTGCGGCATGTGGGGCCCTTTCGAAACAAAGTTTCGCTGGTGGCCACTGTGAACGCGCACGGTCACGTTCTGATCTCGGCATGACGCCTATTAGTAACGAAACGGTAACGCCGGGAACATCGCACTAACCCGATCGGCTCGGTTTCACGCGGGGCCGCGCCGTTTTGACGGGGTGGCCATCAGAGCCGATGACGGGGGGCGGCTGCTTCACGCGGGCGGAGTCGGCCGCCCCCGGTGTCTCCTTCGCGAAGGGCCAGTCCGGCGTCGGCGTCGGCGTCTCGTCCGAGACGGGCGGCAGGCCGTTCGCCCCCGATTGCGGGTCCGCCCCAGGGCATATGTTCGCCCCGGCCGCGAGCTTCTGCTTCAGGTCCGCCTGGAACTGGCCCGGGTCTCCGGGCATCCTCACGATCGGTGCGCCGGGCAGGAGGAGCGCCGTGCAATAGACCTGGAAGTACCCGGGCATCGCCTGCTTCGCGAAGGCCGTGGACTCGACGAACACGGCCCTCGATCCGATCACGCGGATGGTCATGTCCGGCGTCAGCTCCGTGCGCAGGCCGCGTTCGCGTTCCTGGGCGGTCGGGCCGGCGAGGAGTGCGTCGAACACCGCCTGGGTGTCCCAGGGGGCCACCGTCCGCGTCACAGGCGTCGGTCTGCCGTCCAGCAGGAAGTACACCTGCGCGTGCGGCAGCGAGGTGGCGGTCGCCTTGGGAGCCTCTCCGGCGTTCACCACGCCGGTCGGGCGTACTCCGCAGCCGGCCAGAGCGCACAGCGCCGCTCCCAGCGCGACCGTGCGCAGACCCCGGGTCATGCCGGGATCCGGACGATGAACACCGCGCCGCCGCCCGGCGCGTTCGTGGCCTCGATGGTGCCGCCGTGCAGGGCGGCGTTGGCCTGGGCGATCGACAGGCCGAGCCCGGTGCCTTTGCCCGCCGGCCGCGCCGGGTCCGCCTTGAAGAAACGGTCGAAGACGTACGGCAGCACGTCGTCGGGGATGCCGGGGCCGTGGTCGATCACGCGTACCTCCAGTCCGGGCCGGCCAGTGATGCGGACGGGCGGCGCGCCGTGTCGCAGCGCGTTGGCCACGAGGTTCGCGATGATCACGTCGAACCGCCGGGGGTCGAGGCGTACGCGCATGCCGGGCGGGATCTCGATGACGACCTGGTCGCTCCAGCCGCGTGTGGTGACGCACTCGCGGACGAGCTCGGCGAGCGGCACGTCGTCCAGGGTGAGGTCGGCGGTTCCGGCGTCCATCCGGCTGATCTCGAGGAGGTCCTCCACGAGTGCGCCCAGGCGGCGGGTCTGGTCGGCCACCAGCCGGGCCGCCGTGCCGGTGTCGGACGGGAGCCGGGCCGTGTCCTCCTCGAGCAGGCCGGTGACCGCGGTCATCGCGGCGATCGGGGTGCGCAGCTCATGCGAGACGTCGGCCGCGAACCGCCGCGCGGTCGCCTCGAGGCGGCGCAGCTCGCGCACGGTGTCCTCGAGGGAGGCCGCGCTCTCGTTGAAGATGCGCGCGACGTCGGCCAGTTCGTCGCGGCCGCGCACGCGGACGCGGGCGCCCAGGTCTCCCGCGCCGAGCGACCGGGCGGCCCGGGCCAGCCGGCGCAGGGGCCGCAGGACGCTGCGCCCGAGCAGTGCCGCGAGCACCACGGCCAGGACGATCGTCAGCGCCCCCGCGCGTGTCAGCGCGCTCTGGATGCGGTGCAGGTCGGCGTTCTCCTTGGCCAGCGAGGCGAACACGACGACGGTCAGCGGCAGGGGCCCGCCGCCGCGGGCCTGCATGCGCGTGCCGACGACCAGCCACGGAGTCCCGTGGAGGACGACCCGCTGGAAGTACAGCCCTTTGGTCACGTGGGTCGCCAGGCCGACGGGGACGTCGCTCAGGCCGAACTCGCCCGTGGCGATCACCGTCGTCCCGTCGGTGACGACGACGTACCGGTCGGGGCGGACCAGCGCGGCGGCCACGTCCCGCAGGGTCTTCTCCGGTACCGGAGCGGTCAGGTCGCCGGGCACGTTGTGGGCGAGGGTCTCCCGCGTGTCGACGAGCACGGCGTCCTGGGCGCGCTGCAGGACGGCCCGGCGGACGAAGACGTAGCCGATGCCGGCCACGAGTGTGGTCGAGGCGAGACACGCGGCGACGAACGCGACGAACAGGCGCCCGCGCAGTCCGCTGATCACGGTGCCGCGAACCGGTAGCCGAAGCCTCGCACCGTCTGGATCAGCGTCGGCGCGGCAGAGTCCGGCTCGATCTTGGCGCGCAGTCGCTGCACGCAGGCGTCCACCAGCCGCGAGTCCCCGGCGTAGCCGTGGTCCCACACCTCCCGCAGCAGGTGCCCGCGGGTCAGCGCCTGCCCGGGATGACGGGTCAGCTCCAGCAGCAGCCGTAGTTCGGTCGGGGTGAGGTGCACGTCCACGCCGGCCCTCGTGACGCGCAGCGCCGCCCGGTCGATGACCAGGTCGCCGAACGTGGACCGGATCATCGGGCTGTTCTCCGCGCGGCGCAGGACCGCGCGGATCCGCGCGTCCAGCACGGCGGGTTCGACCGGCTTGACCACGTAGTCGTCGGCGCCCGCCTCCAGCCCGACCACCACGTCCAGGCTCTCCCCGCGCGCGGTCAGCAGGATGATCGGGATCTGGTCGGCCTTGCGGAGGCGACGGCACACCTCCACCCCGTCGAGCCCGGGCAGCATGACGTCCAGCACCACGATCTCCGGGCGGCGCGCCCGTGCGTACTCCAGCGCCTCCTCACCCGTCGTCCGGGCGGTGACCGAGTGCCCCTGGCGGCTCAGGGCCAGTTCCAGACCCGTACGCACCGACGGATCGTCCTCGACGAGCAAGATCGCTACCACGCGCCCATTATCGAGTTACCGGCCCGGCAGCGTGCTCCTGTCACGGAATCAAGACATTTTCCGGGAAGTGAGACGGCACCCCGACAGCTTGATGATCTTCCGTGACCAGGGTTGTCAGACATGGTGGGAAGGCGAAGACGCGAACGGAACCGGTGGCTCCGGTATGCGGTGCTGGGGCTGCGCAGCCTCGTCCCGCGCAAGGGCCGCAGGTGGCGCCTGGTCCGGCGGACCGGATACGTGTTCGGGGGTCTCCTCCTCATTCTCGGGGTCGCCATCGGCGTGATGTACACGCAGGTCAAGGTGCCCCCGGTCAGCGCCGCGGCGCGGGCGGAGGCCAGCATCCTCTACTACCGGGACGGCACTCAGCTCGCCCAGGTCGGGCGGCTCAACCGCGTCGCCGTGCCGCTGCGCGCCGTGCCTGCGCACCTGCGCGGCGCCGTGCTCGCCGCCGAGCAGCGCGGCTTCTACCGCGACCCGGTCGTCTCGCCGGTCGGCACGGGCCGCGCGGTGTGGGCCGCGATGTCCGGCGGCGCACGCCAGGGCGGATCCGGCATCGCCCAGCAGTACGTCAAGGTCGCCTACCTGGACCCGCGCCAGACCCTCACCCGCAAGGTCAAAGAGCTGTTCATCGCGGTCAAGCTGAGCCGGTCCCGATCCAAGGACTGGATCCTCGAGCAGTACCTCAACACCGTCTACTTCGGGCGCGGGGCGTACGGGGTGCAGGCGGCCGCGCAGGCGTACTTCCGCAAGGACGTCGGCGCGCTCACGCCCGCCGAGAGCGCGCTGCTGGCCGGGGTGATCCAGGCGCCGTCGTACCTCGACCCGGCGCTCGGGCACACCGCCCAGACGCAGGCCCGCTGGCGGTACGTCATCGACGGCATGATGACCACGGGCGTGCTGCCGAAGGGACCGCGGCCGGCGTTCCCGAAGGTCGCGCCCGCCCACAGCGACCCGCTGTACGGCGGGCAGCGCGGCTACCTCATCGAGCGGATCACCAGCGAACTGCACGCCCGCGGTTTCGACGACGACCAGATCTACCGGCGCGGCCTGCGGGTGACCACGACCCTCGACCCCACGATGCAGGCGGAGGCCCCCCGCGCGGTGGCCGGGGCGCTCGGCAAGGACAAGGACCTGGAGGCCGGGCTCGTCTCGGTACGGCCCGGCACCGGCGACATCCTCGCGGCGTACGGCGGGCGGGACTATCTCAAGCACCAGTACGACAACGCGTTCCTCGCCGACCTGCCCTCCGGGTCGTCGTTCTTCCCCTTCGTCCTGGCCACGGCGCTGGAGAACGGCATCGGGCTGCGCAGCACCGTCGACGCCTCGCAGATGAAGGGCGTCTTCAACGACGACGATGACAAGGCGGGCGCGACGGACCTCCTGCAGGCCCTCGGCCGCTCGTACAACACGGCGTTCGCGCGGCTCGGCGCCCGGACCGGAGCGTCCGCGGCGGGCCGCGTCGGCCTCCCGGCACGGTCCTCGCCGCCCCGGGTGCACGCCGTCGACCAGGCCGCGGCGTACGCGGCTCTGGTCGACGGCCGGTACGCCGCGCCGCACATCATCTCTCGCGTCGCGGACTCCTCCGGGAAGCCGCTGCTGACCGTACGGCCCCGCGTCCGCCGGGCGATCTCGGCGGGCGCGGCGGCGGACGTCACCTTCGCCCTGCGGGTCGGCGCCAAGATCGCAGGCGACGGGCGACCCGCCGATGCGAAGAAGAGCGACCCGCAACCCGTCCTGCTCGAACAGCCGATGGCCGGCAAGATCGGCACTACGGACCACAACGCCGCGGCCTGGTACTGCGGCTACACGCCGAGCGTCGCCACCGCCGTGGTCACGTACCGCGATAGCAACCTCCCGTTGATCAATCACGGTGACGCGCCCCTGCGCGAGACCACGAACACGCCGGCCGCGATCTGGCAGGCGTTCATGACGGCCGCCGTCGTCGCCAATCCCGGCGAAGCGTTCCCGGCGCCCGCCTGGGTCGGGAAGACCCGCCGGTTCGCGACACCCAGCCCGACCCCCACGCCGACCGTCTCGTCGCCCGCCGCGCAGCCGTCCACGGGGATCCCCGCGGGCGTCGTGCCCAATCCGCGGCGGCCCTTCGAGCCGCCGGACGTGCGCAAGCAGAAACAGGCGGCCAAGAAGGCCCGCTCACCCGTCGGAACGGCATCGCCCTGAGGGCCTGGTCGCGTTCGTCCTCGGTCGTCCTCCCGAGGCCGGAAGCGGCATGGGCACGGATCAACGAGGTCTCGGCGGCGGTGCGCCGGCCGGGATTGTGAACCCAGCGCTCATCACTGCGTTGCCGATACAGTTGTTGATCATGGTCCTGACCTCGCAGGATCCTTAAGTCATCGCCACACCGCAAGCGATCGAGCGACCAGGTGTGCGTGGTGACGAGAGGAGGTGCGCGATGACCTGCTTCGACATCGGCTGGCCGTAAAGCCCGAATGACCTGGCAGCGGCCGGCCCCGCCCTCGGGCGGGGCCGGCCGCCTAGGCGTCTAGGCGAGGGCGGAGCAGCCGGCCTCGTCGGGAAGGAGTGGCCGGAACTGCACCCGGTACGGCCGGCCGTGGTCCTCCCAGTCGCTCCACCGGCCGGTCGGCGAGGACAGCCGTACGGCCGTACGGGCGTCCGCACCCGTGAGCAGGGTGCAGATCCTCGTGCCCACCCGGGTCCCCGAGCCGAGGGGAGCGGTGAACGGCCAGCTCCGCGCCCCGGCCGCGGCCCCGGGGACCGCCAGCGCCGCGACCTTGGCCGGGCGGTACGGGCGCGGCGCGGCCGCCAGGTCCGTACGCGGCCATTTGGCCGGATCGAGCCGGGCCAGGAACGCCGCCGTCCTGGCGTCGGTGACCGGCTGCACGACCTTCGTCGCACGCGGCCGTCCGTCGACGACGAAGGTGATGACCTTGTACATGGCATCCGCCATACGCGGACTCGCCACCGTCCGCGGTGTGGCGAGCCCGGCCTCCTGAGCCGCTGCCACGAGCCCGCGCAGCGCCTGGGGCGTCAGCCGGTACTCCGTCAGCGGGCCGGATCCGGCGATCGCCCGCCCGTCGCCGTACAACGAGAAGTCCGGCAGGCTCCCCGGGCCGCCGAGCCCGGCGAAGCCCCCGCTGGTACTCGTCCGCAGGACCAGCCCCCGCCCCAGCGTCACGGGCGCCGAAGACGGCCCCGGAGTCGACGAGGGATCGAGCTTGGCCTCCGAACGTCCGGAACAGCCGGCCGCCATCAGGACGGCTCCGGCGCATGCCACCACGACCATGGCCTTCATCGGTGATCGCTCCTCAGTGCGTGGCGCGTCCCCAGAAGTCAGACGTTTTCCGAGGCCGCGCGGTTCCCTGACAGGTCGGGGGGAGCGGTTCTGGTTCGGGGGAGTGAACTGCTGG
Source organism: Actinoallomurus sp. NPDC050550 (assembly GCF_040655075.1). NCBI lineage: Bacteria > Bacillati > Actinomycetota > Actinomycetes > Streptosporangiales > Thermomonosporaceae > Actinoallomurus > Actinoallomurus sp. NPDC050550. Next base: position 28,205 of record NZ_JBFAJC010000027.1, read on the forward strand.
GGCCTAAGTGTAAGGGTGTACATGACGATCTGTAGTTACTCACGATCTGAGTGTGAAGTGAGCGCGCCCAGGACGCCGGCCCCCGCCGCTGTGTGACACCCGCGCTCGGTGGCGTAGGTCACATGGCCGTGCCGTCACAAGGATCGGGTCGCCGGCATCTCTTGTTCGACCGGCTACAACAGCAAGGAGCGCACGATGACTGCTCGTCTGAACCTGTTCGGCAACCCGACCTCGACCGCGGCCAAGGCCGCGGGGCACTTCGGCACGGCGAGCAAGACGATCCTCCAGGAGTCGACGCTGCCGGCCGCGACCCAGAAGCTGGTGCTGCTGCGCGCCAGTCAGATCAACGGCGACGGTTACGCCACCGACGTGTGGAGCAAGAACGCCGCGCACGCCGGAGAAGACGCGACCCGCGTCAACCTGGTCGCGGCCTGGCGCGAGTCGACGGTGTTCACCGACGCCGAGCGCGCCGTCCTGGAGTTGACCGAGCAGGGCACCCGCATCGCCGACGCGGCCGGTGGCGTCACCGAAGAGGCCTGGGCGAACGCCGCCGAGCACTACGACGAGGACCAGCTGTCGGATCTGGTGATGCTGATCGCCCTGATCAACGCCACCAACCGGATGGGCGTCATCGTCGGCAAGCGCGGTGGCGACTACCAGCCCGGCCAACTCGGCTGACCCTCGATCACCCGTTCGTAAGACCGGCCCGGACCGGGATCGTCCGATCCGGGCCGGGGCCCGCGCATGTGTCGGCGCGGCTCCGGGGACCCGGTCGTCAGGCGGCCAGATCCGGCCTGGGATCGGGGCACCAGCGCCTCAAATTCGACTCGTTCCTCGATAGGAGAACCTCATGGACCTCGCGCTGTGGATCGCTGCCGGACTGCTGGCCGCGGTCGCCCTGGTCGGCGGTATCACCAAGACGTTCATCCCCAAGGAGAGATTGGCCGCGCAGCATGGCGGCGAGTGGATACAAAACGTCAGCGTCGGATTCGTCAAGACCCTTGGGATCCTTGAGTTCTTGGCCGCGGTGGGCCTGATCCTGCCCGCCGCGCTGGACATCGCACCGGTCATGGTGCCGGTGACCGCCTTCTGCTGGATTCTGCTGATGGTCGGAGCGATGGTCACCCATGGCCGCCTTGGCCAGTTCAAGCTCGTGATGGTGAACTCGGTCTATCTCTTGCTCGCGGCCTTCATCGCGGGAGGACACCTCGCGACCTGAGCACGGCCCGAACGGCCCGCGTCGGCCGATCCTCCGGGTCGGCTCACCGCCGCCGCGGGCCTGCTCATGCTCAGTCTTTAGGAACGATCACGGAATGAGATCCCAGGTGCGGGCCCGGGCGGCGCAGTCCTCCCGGAAGGCCGCAGCGTCGAAGACGCCACCGAGATGCGGGGCGAGACCGTCCCGGGCGGCGAGCAGGAACTCCGGGCCGTCGAGTCGCCCCGACCGCTCGGGCAGCGCACCGGACAGCGGACGGGCGGCGATCGTCTCCAGGTCCCGGACGTTGCACAGGTCGTCCAGGCCGGGCCGGTGCGGCCAGGCGCCGATGACGACGCCGGCCAGCTCCAGGCCGTGGTTCGCCATCGCCTCCAGGGTCAGCGCCGTGTGGTTCAGCGTGCCCAGCCCCGGCCGTACCGCGACCAGAACGGGCGCCCGCAGCGAATGCGCGAGGTCGGCCAGCGTCGCCCCGTCATCGTCGAACCGGACCAGCAGCCCGCCGGCCCCTTCGACGATGACCAGGTCGCGGTCCAGCGCATGGATCCGATCGGCGGCGGCGACCAGGTCAGGGGACGGCAGCTCGGCCCGCCGGGCGGCTGCGGCCGGTGACAATGCATCGGTATAGCGGGCGAACTCGTGCAGGTCGCCGACGCCCGCGAGCCGCCGAACCTCGTCCAGGTCCCCCGGCAGGCCCGGCCGCGCCCCGGTCTGCGCGGGCTTGACCACCGCGACCGACGCCCCCCGCGCCCGCGCCAACGCCGCGACCGCCGCCGTGACGACCGTCTTGCCCACGCCGGTGTCCGTCCCGGTGACCACGAGCACACTCACCCTCGTGACTCTAACCAGTCACGGCGCCGTATCCGCGGCGACACTGCGGCCGACGAAGAGGCGAACAAAGATCTGCCGTGTTCGATCCCAGGGATCATCGGACGTATGCGGCGAGCCGCCGCCCTTAACGTGGAATCTCGTCCCAGGGCTCCCACATGTCAGTAGGGATCGCGAATCCGAATGGATCCGGTAGGCGGATGGTCTCCCCGAACTCCCAGGATTGAAGGTGCCGGTACATGCCGCTACTCCGCTCAGGATTGGAGAAGAACAGGGCCTGTGCGGCGCGGGGGTCGCGATCGACCAGAAGATAGTTGGGGATTCCGGCCTGGGCGTAGCCGCTCCACTTGGTGGCGGTCCCACGCCTCGGCCCCGGCTGACGGTCGCAGGCGGCATTGGAACGTGAGGTGATCTCGACGACCAGATTCACCTGGTCCGGAAGAAGGCGCCGGACATCGGCCTTTCGTGCCTCGTCATACATGCCGACGTCCAGGATGATGAGATCCGGAACATAGCCATCGCGGAGATCACTGAGGTTCAGGTCGGTTACCTGCACGCAACGCCAGCGGAAGGTCGGATCCGCGATTCTTGCTTCGACCATGCAGTCGGCGATGTCCTGCACGATGCCGTTGTGGCCAAAGGTCGGACTCGGTGACACGACGATTTCCCCTCCGATGACCTCGACCCTGGTGCCGTCGTCAGGGAGGTGGAGGAAGCCGGCCAGTTCACCGCGCACCCATAGGTCGTACGGGGTGTCCGGGAGCGTGTAGTAATGGGCCACCGCGCTCACGTTGTGTGACTCCTCCCTCACGATCAGCTCCGGTCATCGTAGGGAACCTGCTCACTGTCCGTACCCAGAACCGTACATTCCCCGGCGCCTGCTGTCGGGAGGTGAGGCTAAGGCGTCTGGTCGCGGCGGCGGAGGCGGGTGATGAACTTGTAGCGGTCGCCGCGGTAGAAGGACTGGGCCCATTCGACGGGGTGACCGTCGAGGTCGAAGGCGTGCCGGGACAGCAGGAGCAGCGGCAGGCCGACGTCGACGCCCAGGAGTTGGGCGTCGTCGGGGGTGGCCAGCACGGTCTCGATCGTCTCCTCGGCCTCGGCGAGGTGGACGTCGTACGCGGTGGCGAGCGTCTCGTACAGCGAGCCGTGGCGCGGGAGCTCCTTGCGGAGGCCGGGGAAGCGGCGTGCGGGCAGGAGGGACGTGTCGATCGACATGGGTTCGCCGTCGGCGAGGCGGAGCCGGTGGATGCGCAGGGCGCGGCCGCCGGGGCGGATGCCGAGCAGGCCGGCGACACGCTCGTCGGCGGTGACGTAGTCGATGTCGAGGATGCGGGTCTCGGGGTTGAGGCCGTGGTGCCGCATGTCCTCGGTGTAGCTGACGAGCTGCAGTTCCTGGGCGACCTTCGGCTTGGCGACGAACGTGCCCTTGCCCTGGATGCGCTGCAGGCGTCCTTCGATCACGAGCTCGGCGAGGGCCTGGCGGACGGTCGTGCGGGAGGTGCCGTACTTCTCGGCGAGGGCGCGTTCGGGCGGCAGGGGGCTACCGGGGGTGAGGGCCTCGGTCAGCTCGATGAGGCGCTTCTTCAACCGGTAGTACTTCGGGACCCGGGGTTCGATCCCTAGCTCAGGTGCCCGTTCAGCCGTCACGCGCTCTCCTAACGTTCATCGCCGCGTCGCTCCGGCGTTAGGAGCAGGGTACGGTCTGGAATCTGCCTTGACAGTAGCCAGGGCCTCGCAGGCTACTGTGAGATCTGCCTCGGTCAGGTCCGCGCGGGCGGCGAGGCGCAGGCAGGCGCGTCCCTCCGGCACCGACGGTGGCCGGAAGCAGCCGACCCGCACCCCTTGCTCGGCGCACAGCTCCGCGGCGCGGACGGCGTCGTGGGGATCGCCGATGATCACTGGGACGACGGCGGCGGCCGGGGACGTGGTCTCCAGGCCGAGTTCCCGTGCGATGCCGGCCAGTCGGCGGGCGCGTTCGCGGGAGCGTTCGGGCCGGTCCGGCTCTTCCGTGAGCACGTCGAGGGCGGCCAGGGCCGCGCCGGCGCACGCCGGTGCCAGCCCGGTGTCGAAGGCGAAGGACCGCGCGGTGTCGACGAGGGTCTCGACGACCTCCGGGGCGCCGAGGACCACGCCGCCCTGCGCGCCGAGCGACTTGGACAGGGTGGCGGTGAGGACGACGTCGGGCTGCCCGGCGAGTCCGGCGGCGTACGCGGCGCCGCGGCCGTTCGGTCCGACGACGCCGAGTGCGTGGGCCTCGTCGATCACGAGGATCGCGCCGTGGCGCCGCACGACCTGGTGCAGTTCCCGGAGCGGCGCGATGTCGCCGTCCACGGAGAACACCGAGTCGGTGACGACGATCGCGTCACGCGCGCCGGCCAGGGCGGCGTCGGCGGCCGCGACGTCTCCGTGCGGGAACACCGCGACGGCCGCCCGGGAGAGGCGGCAGCCGTCGATCAGCGACGCGTGGTTGCCCTGGTCGGACACGATCACCCGGGGACGCAGGGCGGTGACGGCCCCGAGGTTGGCGAGGTAGCCGGAGGAGAACACGAGCGCGGACGGCATGCCGGTGAACTCCGCGAGGCGGTGCTCCAGCTCGGTGTGCAGCTCCGTCGTCCCGGTGACCAGCCGGGACCCGGTGGAACCCGCGCCCCACGTCCGTACGGCCTCGACGGCCCCCTCGATGACTCGCGCGTCGCCGGACAGGCCCAGATAGTCGTTGGAGGCCAGGTCGAGGAGCCGGGGCACGGACGGGCGGGGACGGAGCGTACGGTGCAGGCCAGCGGCCGTGCGTTCGCGTGTCGCGGCCGTCAGCCGCAGAAGAGGGTCCACCCGGAAATCATTCCAGCCCCGCCTGCGATTATGCAGAGGTGCCCACGTTGACCGACCTGACCCGGCAGCACACCGATCTCGACGCGGCGGACCTCGAATGGATCCACGCCCTCGTGTCGGACTGGCAGCTGCTCGCGGACCTGTCCTTCGCCGACCTGGTGCTCTGGGTCCCGTTGACCTCGCGCCGCCCCCGGAAGAACGGCACCGTGGAGGGCTGGGTGGCGGTGGCCCAGATCCGGCCGACGACGGGCCCGACGGCATACCCGGACGACCTCGTCGGCATGGTCGCCGATCCCGGGACGCGCGGCCTCATCGACGTGGCGTGGGCGGAGCAGCGGATCTGGCGGGAGGGCGACCCCGAGTGGGGGAGCGGCATCCCGGTCCGGGAGGAGGCCATCCCCGTACGCCGGGGCGGCCGGATCCTCGGCATCATCCAGCGCAGCACGAACCTCAGCTCCGCGCGTACGCCCAGCCACCTGGAGCTGACGTATCTGCAGAGCGCCAGCGACCTGGCGAAAATGATCAATGAGGGGCGCTTCCCGTTCCCGGGCGAGGAGCCGAACCTCGCGCGGTCGCCCCGCGTGGGCGACGGCCTGATCCGGGTCGACCACGACGGCCGCGTGCTCTACGCCAGTCCCAACGCCCAGTCGGCGTACCGCAGGCTGGGGCTGGCCACCGACCTGGAGGGCACGCTCCTGAGGGACACCACGGCGCTGCTCGTCAGCGCCCCGGTGGACGACTCGCTGGCGGTGGTCGCCGGCGGGCGCGCCGCCCGCGAGACCGAGATCGAGGCGAACGGCGCGATCGTCCAGCTCCGCGCCATCCCGCTGATCGTCGACGGCGAACGGACCGGCGCGCTGGTTCTGCTGCGGGACGTCACCGAGCTGCGCTGGCGCGACCGGGCGCTGATGAGCAAGGACGCGACGATCCGGGAGATCCACCACCGCGTGAAGAACAACCTGCAGACGGTCGCGGCGCTGCTGCGCCTGCAGGCACGTCGGCTGCGGGTGCCGGAGGGCCGGGAGGCGCTGGAGGAGGCGGTGCGCCGGGTCGGTTCGATCGCGATCGTCCACGAGACGCTGTCGCACACGCCCGACGAGCTGGTCGACTTCGACGACATCGCGGACCGGGTGATGGCCATGGCGGGGGAGGTCTCGTCGCCGGAGACCCGGGTACGCCCGCGGCGGGTCGGCGGCTTCGGGGTGCTGCCCGCGGTGATCGCCACACCGCTCGCCATGGTCCTGGCCGAGCTGCTGCAGAACGCCCTGGAACACGGGCTGGCCAACCGTCCCGGATCGCTCGAGGTGGTGGTGACGCGCGGCGAGGAGCGGCTCAGCGTCCTCGTCGCCGACGACGGGAGCGGGCTGCCGGCCGACTTCGACGTCGAGTCGGCCTCGAGCCTGGGTCTGCAGATCGTGCGGACGTTGATCGTGGGAGAGCTGGGCGGGGTCATCGACCTGCGCCCGCGTTCGGGCGGGGGCACTGAGGTGGTCCTGGACATCCCGCTGGACCAGGGGCCGCGCACCGCGCCGCCGAGCTGATCAGCGGTCCGGGGCCCGGAAACGGCCGACGCCCGCGGCCGTGGGGCCGTGGGCGTCAGTGCCGTCCGCTGTCGTGGACCGACCTGCGAACCACGATGCGGCGTCGTCTGTGTTCAGGTGTGTTCAGGCGTGGGCGCGAGCGCGGGCGCGGGCGTTCCGGCGCTTCAGGGCGCGTCGCTCGTCTTCGCTCAGGGCACCCCAAACGCCGGCGTCCTGACCGGAAGTCAGGGCCCAGCGCAAGCAGGCGTCGGTCACCGGGCAGCGACGGCATACCTGCTTGGCCTCCTCGATCTGCACCAGTGCGGGGCCGGTGTTCCCGATCGGGAAGAACAGCTCGGGGTCCACGTCACGGCAGGCAGCGCGGTGGCGCCAGTCCATGCGGTCCACTCCTTCGTAGCGCGTGAAGTGTCGACTCCACTTGTGAACGGTTTCACGATGTCGCGAACAGTCCGTGGACCATTGGGTGAGGGTCCGGGAAGTGTTCATGGCGGTCTCGACCAGGGGCGATACCCGAATGCCGCGCGCCACTTAGAGATTCCCAGGGCGTCAGAGAGGGCGCAAGACCTTTGAGAAAACTTTCTCAAAGTATGGCTGTCGTGTGTGTCACATGACCGAAACATGAACGTTGCTTCGTGACTCAGATCACGATGCGAACCGCCTTGGGAACGGAGCGGAAGGTCACCGCCTCGCGTTGACCGAGGTAGTCCCCGTCGACCTGGAAGGCGATCGGCCGGTGCGACCGCAGCGTGAACTCCGGCAGGTCGTGCAGACCCACGACGTGGCCCCCGCGCGGCTGCCGCTTGAGCGGCGGCAGGATCTGCGGCAGCACGCCCAGCGTGGACAGCAGATCCAGCCGTCGCAGCCCGAACAGGTCGAGGCCGGTCGCGAACGCCGCCCGCGGGTTCGGGTCGACCGGCCACGGCCCGGCGTACGTCCACGGCGAGGTGTTCGACACGATGCTCAGGAAGATGTGCCCGAGCGGCGGCTTTCCGGGCACTTCGAGGGTGAGCGCCGGACGCCGGCGGTCCGTCAGCACGAAGAACTGGCGCAGCGCCGTCCGGATGTACAGCGTGGAGTAGGCGCGGGACCCGGCCGATCGGAGCTGCTCGACCGCGTGGACGACCTCCGCGTCCAGCCCCAGACCGGCGCAGAAGGTGAAGTAACGGGTGTCGGCCATGCCGAGCCCCACGGTCCGATGCCGACCGGCCCGCAGCGCCTCCAGTACCTGGCCCGCGGCGTCGAGCGCGTTGTTGGGCAGGCCCAGCGAACGCGCGAAGACGTTCGCGCTGCCCGACGGGACGACCGCGAGAGCCGGCAGGTCCTCCGACGGTCCGCCCGCGAGCAGCCCGTTGACGGCCTCGTTCACGGTGCCGTCGCCGCCCAGCGCGATGATCACGTCATAGCCCTCGCCGACCGCCTGCTCGGCCAGCTCGGTCGCGTGCCCGCGCCGCTGGGTCTCGGCGAGCTCCAGCCGAACCTCGCCGGCGAACGCGCGCATGAGCACGTCCCGGGCCCGCCGTGACGTGGTGGTCGCCTTCGGATTGGCGATCAAGAGTGCGCGCACGACCAAAAGGGTAGTTCACCGCAGAACAGGGGAAGGCGCGGCCTGGGCATCACGGGCGGGCGTGCCCCACTAGTGTTCCTGGATGTGTCCACACGTCCCGCCACCCTGAGCGCCGCCGCCCTCGTCGAGGCCCTGGAAGGGGTCGCCGTGCTGGCCGTCGGCCTGTACGTCGGCATCGAGGCCGTCATCGGCCGTCCCCACGACCTCGCGAGCGCCGTCGCCCTCGCCTTCATGGCCGTCCTCGGCGGCGCCGGCATCATCGCGGTCGGCTGGGGACTGTGGCAGGTACGCCGCTGGGGGCGTGCCCCGGCCCTGCTCACCCAGATCTTCACTCTGATCATCGCCGTGTCGATGTTCCAGAGCCACCGGGCGGTCCTCGGGGTCGTCCTCGTGGTGGTGGCCGTCGCGGGCGCCGCCGCGCTGCTCAGCCCGCCCACGACCCGCGCGCTCATCGACGACTGACCGGAAAACGAAGCACCCCCCGCCGCGTCGGCAGGGGGTGCTGATCCATTGCTCAGTCGTCGGCGGTGAGGCCGTCGCGGAGCTGGGCGAGCGTACGGGCCAGGAGCCGGGACACGTGCATCTGGGAGATGCCGAGCTCGGCGGCGATCTGCGACTGGGTCATGTTGCCGAAGAACCGCAGCAGCAGGATGCGCTTCTCCCGGGCCGGGAGCTTCTCCAGCAGCGGCTTGAGCGACTCGCGGTATTCGACCCCCTCGAGGGCCTCGTCGACGATGCCCAGGGAGTCGGCGACCGCCGGAGCGTCCTCGTCGCCGGAGTCGGGGGCGTCGAGGGAGACGGTGGAGTAGGCGTTGGCCGACTCCAGGCCCTCGAGCACCTCCTCCTCGCTCATCTGCAGGTGCTCGGCCAGCTCGCTGACGGTCGGCGCGCGGCCCTCGCGCTGGGCGAGGTCGCTGATCGCCTTGGTCAGCGACAGCTTCAGCTCCTGGAGCCGGCGCGGAACGCGGACGGCCCAGCCCTTGTCGCGGAAGTGCCGCTTGATCTCTCCGACGATCGTCGGCGTGGCGTACGTGGAGAACTCCACGCCCCGCTGCAGGTCGAACCGGTCGATCGACTTGATCAGCCCGATCGTCGCGACCTGCACCAGGTCGTCCAGCCATTCGCCGCGGTTGCGGAACCGGCGGGCGAGGTACTCGACGAGCGGCAGGTGCAGCTCTACGAGCTCGTCGCGGATGCGCTGCCGCTCCGGGTCGCCGTCGGGCAGGGTGGCGAGGCGCTCGAACAACTTACGTGCTCGAGCTCGGTCGGGCACGCCGTGCTCGTTGCCGGCCACCGTGGTCTTCTCGGTCACGCGTCCACCTCGCTCAGCGGCCCGAAGCCGCGTGGGCGGTGGTCGAGAGCCGTGGGGATCGCGGCGTTCACGACGTCTTCCCGCGCCGTTTGTTCATCACGATGGTCACCCGGTCGTCGACGCCCACCGAGGCGTCGACGTCGCCGGCGAGCGAACTCAGCACCGTCCAGGCGAAGGTGTCGCGACTCGGCTCCAGGCCGTCGACGGTCAGAACCGACACCGAGATGCTCATCGCATCGTCATTGAGCTCGAATTCGCACGTCAGATCCGTGCCCGGCACCGCCTGGGCCAGGAGCATCGCGCACGCCTCGTCGATCGCGATACGCAGATCCTCGATCTCGTCGAGGTTGAAGTCGAGGCGTGCCGCCAGCCCGGCCGTGGCCGTGCGCAGCACGGAAAGGTAGGCGCTGTCGGCCGGCAGCCGCACGGTCACGACGTCGCGCACGTCGGACACACTCGCCGGCATGGCCGCGGTTTCCTCGGTCACGTCACTCCCTCGTTGGGGCTACCCGCTGTTGTCGAAACTACCGCCTCAACGCACCTGGGCGCGCATCCGGCGCGCTCGGTCGTCGAAGTGATGATCGTAGAGGTGAGGCGGCCTGGTTTCGGTCATGATCAAGAGGTTTCCGTCAGGGTCAAGGGATCGTAGGTTATTGGGTCCACCGGAAGATCATCAGTGACCGGGAGAGAGGCGCGCCCTGGAGGACCTGGCGATCAGCCCGCAGTGCGGCTTCGCGTCGGAGGTGCAGGGCAACCCGCTGACCTGGGACGACCAGCGGCGCAAGCTGGACCTCGTCGTGTCCGTCGCGCAGCGCGTGTGGGGCTAGGACAGGCTTCAAAGCCCTGGAAACGCGAATGGCGGGCCGGTCGGTCCCGCGAGGACCGACCGGCCCGCCACCGTCCGATCCTGCAGACGGGACAGGCCGGATCAGGCGTTCTTGGTCTCCCAGAAGATCTTGGCGATCTCGTCGATCTTGGCCAGGAGCTCCTCAGCCTTGGCCTTGTCGAGGCTGCCCTTGGTGCCGCCGGCGCCCGCGAGCTTGGTCGCCTCGTTGAAGAGCTGGTGCAGCTGCGGGTACTTCTCGAAGTGCGGCGGCTTGAAGTAGTCGGTCCAGAGCACCCACAGGTGGTGCTTGACCAGCTCGGAGCGCTGCTCCTTGATGATCAGAGCCCGGGCGCGGAAGATCGGGTCGTCGTTGGCCTCGTACTTCTCGACGATGGCCTTGATCGACTCGGCCTCGATCCGCGCCTGTGCCGGGTCGTAAACGCCACAGGGCAGGTCGCAGTGGGCCGACACCGTGGTCTTGGGGCGCAGAAGTCGTGCAAGCACCTGCGTGTCCCTTCCGTTGTTTCGGATCATGCTCCGATAGCAGACACTACTCCTGATACCCCTTCCCACTCGCAGAGAGGTATGCCACGTGCAGACGGTCGAGGTGACGGGGGAGTCGATGCTGCCGGTGCTCCGGCCCGGGGACTGGCTGCTCGTACGGCGTGGCGTCCGTCTCGCCCCCGGCCACATCGTGGTGGCACGTCATCCGCGCGAGGCCCGGCTGATCGTCAAGCGGGTGGCCTGGCGCGGGCGCGGCGGGTGGTGGCTGGAGAGCGACAACCAGCGGGCCCCCGGCCGGCAGGACAGCTGGGACTTCGGCGCCGTACCCGACGATCTGATCGTCGGGCGGGTGATCGCGCGTTATTGGCCCCGGCCCTCCGTACGACTCCGCGCGCCCCGGCGAGGCCGGAGCGCGCGGATACAGGAGTGATCCCGACTCAGAGCACCTTCGACAGGAAGTCCTGCGTACGGCGGTGCTGCGGGTCGGTGAGCACCTCGCGGGGGTCGCCCTCCTCCACGACGACGCCCTCGTCCATGAAGACGAGCGAGTCGCCCACCTCGCGGGCGAAGCCCATCTCGTGGGTTACCACGACCATGGTCATGCCGTCCACCGCGAGCTGTCGCATGACGTCCAGGACGTCGCCGACCAGCTCCGGGTCGAGCGCGCTGGTCGGCTCGTCGAAGAGCATGAGCTTGGGCTCCATCGCGAGGGCCCGGGCGATGGCCACGCGCTGCTGCTGCCCGCCGGACAGCTGGGCCGGGTAGCTGTCCACCTTCTCGGACAGGCCCACCTGGTCGAGGAGCTTCAGCGCCCGCTCGCGTACGACCTGGCGGGACTCGCCCTTGACCCGGGTCGGCGCCTCCATGATGTTCTGCACGGCCGTCATGTGCGGGAACAGGTTGAACCGCTGGAACACCATGCCGATGTCCCGGCGCTGCGCGGCCACCTCCTTCTCGCGCATCTCGTGCAGCTTGTCGCCGCGCTGGCGGTAGCCGACGAGGTGGCCGTCCACCCAGAGCCGCCCGGAGTCGATCTTCTCCAGGTGGTTGACGCAGCGCAGGAACGTCGACTTGCCGGAGCCGGACGGGCCGATGACGCACATCACCTCGCCGGACCTGACCTCCAGGTCGATGCCGCGCAGGATGTGCAGCCGGCCGAAGAGCTTGTGAATGCCCTCGGCCTTGACCATCACGTCGCTCGCGGGGGCGTTGCCGGTCATGCGGACCCCTCCCGTACGGCCGGGGGTTTGGCGTGGAAGGTCGTCAGGTTCCGCCGCAGGCGTTGCAGCGGGGTCGGGGGCAGCTCACGCGAGGAGCCCCGGCCGTAGTGACGCTCCAGGTAGTACTGCCCGACCGAGAGGATCGAGGTCACGATGATGTACCAGACGCTGACCACGATCAGCAGCGGGATCGTCTTGTAGTTGGCGTTGAAGATGTCCTCGCCGGCCTTGAGCAGCTCGGTGAAGGCCACGGTCGAGGCGAGCGACGTCGTCTTCAGCATCGAGATCGTCTCGTTGCCGGTGGGCGGGATGATCACCCGCATCGCCTGGGGGAGCACGATGCGCCGCATGATCTGCAGGCGGCGCATGCCCAGCGCCTGGGACGCCTCGGTCTGGCCCTCGTCCACCGACAGGATGCCCGCCCGGACGATCTCCGACATGTACGCCGCCTCGTTCAGGCCGAGGCCAAGGATCGCCGCGACGAACGTGGTGACCAGGCTGTTGACGTCCCAGGTGATGAACACCGGGCCGAACGGGATGCCGAGCGAGATGTCGCCCATCAGCGACTTGATGTTGAACCAGAAGATGAGCTGGACCAGGACCGGCGTGCCGCGGAAGAACCAGATGTACAGCCAGGCCGCCGACGACAGCATCGGGTTCGAGGACAGGCGCATCAGCGCCAGGACGATGCCGCCCACGATGCCGATGGCCATCGCGATGACGGTCAGTTCCAGGGTGGCGACGAGGCCCTTGACGATCCCGCCGTCGAAGAAGAACTGCCGGAACGTCGACCAGTCCAGCTGCTTGTTGGTGAACAGCATGTGGACGAACATCGCGGCCAGCACCAGGATGACCGCGCCGCTCACCCACCTGCCGGGGTGCCGGACCGGCACCGCCTTGATGCTCTCAGGCGGTGTCGGTCCGGTGGTGTCGTCGATCTGCGTCACGTCAGCCTCAGCCACCCGCGCCGTTGACCTTCGGGTCGGTGATGGCGCCCCCCGAGATGCCCCACTTCTCGGTCAGCTGCTTGTACGTGCCGTCCGAGATCAGGTCCTTCACGGCCTTCAGGATCCCGTCCCGCAGGTCGTTCTCGTTCTTGGGGATCGCGATGCCGTACGGCGCGGTGTCGTAGGCGTTACCGGAGATCACGAACTTGCCGCCGGACTCCTTGGCCGCGTACGCGGCGACGGGGGAGTCGGCCAGGACCGCGTCGGCGCGGCCGTTGCCCAGCGCCAGGTTGGCGGCGTTCTGGTCGTCCAGCGAGATCTTGACCGGGGCCGCCTTACCACCCTGCTTGCACTTGTCGAGCCGGGCGCCGGCGTCGGGCTTGGCCGCCGACTTGGGCGTGAGCTCGTCCTCCTGCGTGGTGCCCTTCTCCACGGCGATCTTCTTGCCGCACAGCGACAGGTCGTCCGGCGAGAGCTTCTCCGGGTTGCCCGCCTTCACCATCAGGCCGCTGCCCGCCGTGTAGTACGTCACGAAGTCGAAGGCCGCTTCTCGCTGCTTGTTGTCGGTGAAGGAGGAGAGGCTGATGTCGTACTTCTTGCTCTGCAGCGCGGGCAGGATGTTGTCGAACTTGACGTCCTGGAACTCCGCCGTCACGCCGAGCTTCTTGGCGATCGCGGTGCCGAGGTCGACGTCGAACCCGACGATCTGGCCGTTCTGCTTGAACTCGTTCGGGGCGTACGACGCGTCCGTCGCGATCACGATCTTGCCGTTCTTCTTGATCGTGTCGAGCGCGCTCTTACTGCCTCGCGTCGTCGTCTTTGCGTTACAGGCGGACATGGCGAGGGCGGTCGCCAGGACTGTGATGCCCACCCCTAGGGTGCGACGGCGAAGACCGCTGTGCACGGCGTCCTCCTCCTAATGACAGGGCGTTACGCCCCGGTCGATTGCTCGGTAGCTTCCCGACATCTTGGCGCAACCCCGTCTCAAGTGCGATTACTGCCTTGAAACAATCCCACAACGGCCGGATGATCTCTGGCCGGGTAGGTCAGCCGCTCGCCGCGTTGATCCTGGGCTCGCGCACGGCGCCCGCGGAGATCCCCCACTTGTCGGTGAGCCCCTGGTAGGAGCCGTCCTTCATCAGCTCCTTGACCGCCTTGAACACCGCGTCCCGCAGGTCCTCGTGGTGCTTGGGGACCGCGATCCCGTACAGCGCGGTTCCGTAGGCCTGCCCGGACACTTCGAAGCGGCCGGCGGACTGCTTCGCGCCGTAGTCGGCGGAAGGGGTGTCGGCCAGCACGCCGTCGGCGAGACCCTTGGCCAGCGCCGCGTTGGCGGCGGCCTGGTCGTCGAACGACAGCCGGATGGGGGCCGGCCGGCCGGCGTTCTTGCAGCTGCTCAGGCGCGAGCCGGCGTTCGGATTCGCCGCGCTCTCCGGCGTGAGCTCGTCCTCCTGGGTCGTGCCCTTCTCGACGGCGACCCGCCGCCCGCACAGGGACAGATCATCGGGCCGCAGATGCTTCGGGTTGCCCTTTCGGACCAGCAACATGGTGCCCGCCGACAGGTAGGTGACGAAATCGAAGCGGCTCTCCCTTTCTGTCGTGTCAGTGAAGGAGGAGAGGCTGATGTCGTACTTGCCCTCGCTCAGCGCGGGCATGATCGACTCGAATTTCACGTCCTGGAACTCGGCCTTGATGCCCAGTTTCCGGGCGATCGCATCGCCCAGGTCGACGTCGAAGCCCACGATGTGCTCGCCCTGCTTGAACTCGTTCGGCGGGTACAGGGCGTCGGTGGCAATGACGATCTTTCCGGCCTCCCTGACCCGGCCCAGCGCCGTGGCCGGGTCGGAGTCCCGGCAGCCGGGCAGGACGAACGTCGTGGTGAGCGCGATGAGGCCCGCCGCGGCCAAGCGGCGGACGAGTGGACGGGGACGCAGTGGTCCTCCTCGGGGCGGAGGTGGGACGAAGGGGGAAGTCAGACGACATCTTGTCCTACTCCGGGCCGAGAAGTGATCAACAATGATACGAATGGATAACGGCCGAGGCCGTTACGGCGGGCGCCCGGCCCCCTGACTGGCGCCCGCCGGAGCGTGTGGGATAATTGGTCGACGGGTGACCCCCGTACATCGAGAGACGACCGCGCGCTGTCCATTGACCCGGAGGCAAAAGCGGTCGTCTGCCCGTTTTCTCACTAGTAGCAGGGGTCGCTGTGGCCGTTGAGCCTGTCGAACAGCACGATTACGATGCCGATCCGGCCTTCGCGTTGCACCGCGGAGGCAAACTGGAGGTCCGCTCGACCGTCCCCGTCCGGGACAACGACGACCTCGCCCTCGCGTACACCCCGGGTGTGGCGCGCGTCTGCAGCGCGATCGCCGAGAGCCCGGAGCTCGCCTACGACTACACCTGGACGTCCAAGGTCGTGGCCGTCATCACCGACGGCACCGCCGTGCTGGGCCTCGGCGACATCGGCCCGGCCGCGGCCATGCCCGTCATGGAGGGCAAGTCCCTCCTCTTCAAGGAGTTCGCCGGCGTGGACTCCGTCCCCATCTGCCTCGACTGCACCGACACCGACGAACTCGTCGAGACCATCACCCGGCTCGCGCCCAGCTTCGGCGGCATCAACCTCGAGGACATCAGCGCGCCGCGCTGCTTCGAGATCGAGGATCGGCTGCGCGCCGCCCTCGACATCCCCGTGTTCCACGACGACCAGCACGGCACCGCGATCGTCGCGCTGGCGGCGCTGCGCAACGCGTCCCGCCTCACCGGCAAGCCGCTGGCGAAGATGCGGGCGGTCCTGGCCGGCGCCGGCGCCTCCGGAGTCGCCGTGTCCCGCATCCTGCTGAACGCCGGGATCGGCGACATCGCCGTCTCCGACAGCAAGGGCCTGATCCACGAGGGCCGCGACGGACTCAACCCGATCAAGCAGACGCTCGCGCGCCACACCAACCGCGCCGGGCTCAAGGGCTCGACCGAGGACGCCCTCCACGGCGCGGACGTCTTCATCGGCCTGTCGGGCGGCACCATCCGCGAGGACTGCCTCGACGTGATGGCCGACGACGCCATCGTGTTCGCGCTGTCCAACCCCGACCCGGAGATCCACCCCGCGATCGCCCGCCGCCACGCCCGCGTGGTCGCCACGGGGCGGAGCGACTTCCCCAACCAGATCAACAACGTGCTGGCGTTCCCCGGCGTGTTCCGCGGGGCCCTCGACGTCCGCGCGCACACGATCACGGAGGGCATGAAGCTGGCCGCGGCCGGCGCCCTGGCCGACGTGGTCGGCGACGACGTGTCCGAGGACTACGTGATCCCCAGCCCCTTCGACGAGCGCGTCGCTCCCGCCGTCACCCAGGCGGTCGCCGACCAGGCCCGCAAGGAAGGCGTCGCCCGCCTCTGACCTGACCGTCGTATCCGCGGCCCGCACTCGCTCAGCGTGTGCGGGCCACGGTCGCATTTTTTTGCCCTCCAGCAGCACTTAATGGGCATTTGCGAATACCCTTTGTGATCTGTCGTGGCTTTGTGTAACGCTGCCGGTGCCGATATGCGGGAGGGGAAGAATGCAGATCGACGGTCAGCTACTAGCGGACGCCGAGGCGTTCGCGGCCGAACATGACCGAAGCCTCGACTCGGTCGTAGAGGATGCTCTGCGTCTGATGCCGCATCGGGCGAAAGAGGCCGCCGAACGGCCGAAGATCGACCTGCCGGTGTGCGGCGGAGAGGCGGGTCTGCCCGGAGTCGAGCTGACGCCGGAGTACCTGAAAGAGCTGCTCCTCGAAGAGGACATCGAGCGTCTTCTCAAGGTGCAGCGGGATGAGGCTGCGAGACGCCAGCGCACTGATCAGGACCTTCCGTAGGTCCTCAACTGATCGGCTGTGGGACGCCGGGTTAGAGTGCCAACCATGTTCGCCGTCACTGCCGCACGCATCGATGCCGACGATCCGCTGAACGGGCTGGAGCTCGGTGACCGTCCCGAGCCGACCGTTCCCGAGGGCTGGACGACCGTCACCGTCAGGGCGACCGCGCTCAACCACCACGACGTCTGGACGCTCCGCGGCGTCGGGATCCGCGAGGACCGGCTCCCGATCATCCTCGGCTGCGACGCGGCTGGGGTCGATGAGGACGGCAACGAGGTCATCGTCCACTCGGTGATCGGCGATCCGGAGCGGGGCGGCGGCGACGAGACGCTCGATCCGAAGCGCTCCCTGCTGTCGGAGACGTACGACGGGACCTTCGCGGAGAAGGTCGCGGTGCCGCGCCGCAACCTCGTGCCCAAGCCGGCGTCGCTGTCGTTCGAGGAGGCGGCCTGCCTGCCGACCGCGTGGCTGACCGCCTACCGGATGCTGTTCGACAAGGCCGGGCTGGAGCCCGGGTCGACGATCCTGGTCCAGGGGGCGGGCGGCGGCGTCGCCACCGCGCTGATCGCCCTCGGGTCGGCCGCCGGCTACCGCGTCTGGGCGACCAGCCGCGGCGAGGACAAGCGCAAGCGGGCACTCGAGCTCGGTGCGGACCAGGCCTTCGAGTCCGGGGCACGGCTGCCCGAGCGGGTCGACGCGGTCATGGAGACCGTCGGCCAGGCGACGTGGTCGCACTCGCTGAAGTCCCTGCGTCCCGGCGGCCGGATCGTCGTCTCCGGCGCGACCAGCGGCCAGGTGCCGCCGGCCGAGCTGAACCGCGTGTTCTTCCTTCAGCTCTCGGTCGTGGGCTCCACGATGGGCACCCGCGACCAGCTCGTGCGGCTCGCCCGCTTCCTCGACACGACCGGCGTGCGCCCCCGGATCGACCGCGCGATCCCGCTGCGGGAGGCTCGGGACGGGTTCGCCGCGATGATCGGCGGAGACATCTTCGGGAAGATCGTCTTTAACCCCTGACGGGCGCGGCTTGTTACTCGTCTTGGTTGAGGATCTCCGTGCGTAGGCGCGCGGACGTCTCGGTGAGCAGTGCGCGTACCGCGGCGACCTGCTCCTCATCGACGCCGTCCTGCGCCGCGCCGCGGATCTCTTCGACGAACTTCCGCAGGGCCCGGTCGAGCTTGACGCGCGCCGCGTCCTCGGGGGTGCCCGTGGCGGTCGCCCAGGCGTCGTCCCAGGTCTGCCGCCACTCCTCCTTCATAACGCGCTTGTGCTCCCGCCAGTGGTCCTTCTGGCGCTGCCACTCGTCCTTCTGGCGCCGCTTCGTCTCCTTGAAGTTCTGCGCAGCGCCGGCCGTGCTCTGCTTGCGTACCTCGCGGGCGGCCTGGGTGAGCTCCTCACGCAGCGATCGCACCGTGTCGCGTACGTCCTCCTGGACCTCGCGGGCGATGTCGCGTACGGACTCGGTGAGCTCCTCCTCCAGCTCGGCCAGCTCGTCCATCCGGCGCTCGAGCTCGGCCCGGCCCGCGTCGGTCAGGCGGTAGACCTTCTTGCCCTGGACGACCTCGTGGGTGACCAGGCCCTCCTCTTCGAGGCGCGCCAGCCGCGGATAGATCGTTCCGGGGGAGGGGGAGTAGACGCCGAGGAAGCGGTCCTGGAGCAGGCGGATGACCTCATAGCCGTGCCGTGGGCTCTCTTCGAGCAGCTTCAGCAGGTACAGCCGCAGCCGGCCATGACCGAACACGGGGCTCATCTCTGGCCACCCATCCTCACGCGCTTCACCACCGGTCTCGTCCTCATCGTCGGCTCATCCTCCTCGCCCGCCGATCACGTCAGCTCCTCCGGACCCGGTCGGCTGAGCAGTGTGACGGCGCCGGAGACCGAGTTGACGGTGAGCGACGCCTCGCCGTCGCCGAGCGTACCGGTGACGTCCTTGCCCATCGGGCGGTCCTGTCGGCTGAGCTCCGGGAAAGCCGCGTCGACGCGGCCGGTCAGGGAGGTCAGGGACACCGTCGCGGAGGCCGACGCGGGCAGTCGTATCGTCACCTCGCCGGAGACGGTGTTCACCTGGGCGCGGCCGTCGGCGCGCAGGTCGACGTCGGTGGTGACCTTGCCGGTGACCGAGTGCGCCGTGAGGCGGTCGAGGCTGCCTCCGGCCAGGGCGAGGTCCCCGGAGACGGACTTGAAGGTCACCGAGCCGGCGAGGCCCTGCGCCTCGATGTCCCCGGCCGCGGTGTTCGCGTCGATCGACCCGGTGACCCCGTCGAGGGTGACGGCGCCCGACGCGGTCTTGACGGACACCCGGCCGGACAGGCCGGTGATGACCGCGTTCGCGGTCACGAGGTTGAGGGTGACCGGGCAGTCGGGCGGAACGGTGATCGTGAGGGCGACCCGGCCCCGGGTGTTCTGCAGCCACTTGAGGACGCCGTCCCAGCCGCCGCTCTTGTGGTTGATGGTCAGCATCCCGGCCTCGTGGATCACCTCGAGCGGTTGCCCGGAGATCTCGCCGACCTGCAGTGCGGGCTTCTCGTCGCTCGCCAGGATGGAGACGGTGCCGGCCACGATGTTCGCCCGGAGGGCGACCACGCCGTCGAAGTCGATCGTTTTGGGCTTATCCACGGTCCAGCGCGCCACGGCACGATCCCCTTCCGTCAAGACGCTTTCGCCCATAACAAGATATGTCGTGTTCGGGGAAAGTCAAGATGTATCGCGTCTATGGGGCGGGAGCCCACCTGCCAGGGTCGACGGGCGGGCCGATCCGTCAGTCGTCGTCTTCGTCGCCCAGCCGCGCCAGCCACGTGGCCAGCCGTTCGACGGATGTCTCGAACTCGGGATTGAGATCGACGAACTCCCGCAGCCGGTCGGCCAGCCAGACGAAGGAGACCTCCTCCTCGCCGCGCCGGTCGGCCAGTTCCTCGATCCCCCGATCGGTGAAGTACATGCTCAACCTCTTGTCCGATGTGTCTGCCGAGCCCGGAGCGGAACGGCGCCCCGCACACGACCGTGCGGAGCGCCGTAACGCCGGTGGATCGTCGTGCCGCTCGCTACGGACGAGATCCACCGGACACGTCCCAGTGCCCGGTGGTCAGTCGCCGAAGACGGCGGCGACCAGACCCTGCTGCTCCAGCGTGTGGATCTTGGCGGACCCGACGGCGGGCGAGGAGCTCGCCCGGCGGGACACCCGCTTGAGCTCCCGGCCCTCCAGGTACGGCGGGAGCTTCAGCGCCATGAAGGGCCAGGCCCCCATGTTCGCGGGCTCGTCCTGCGCCCAGATCAGCTCGGCGTCGGCCGGGTACTTCGCCAGCTCCGCCTTGATCTCGTCGACGGGCAGCGGGTAGAGCCGCTCCACGCGGATCAGCGCCACCGAGGTGTCGCCGGACTTCTCCCGGGCGGCGGCCAGGTCGTAGTAGAGCTTGCCGCTCGTGAGGACCACCCGGCGGACCTGACCCGGCTGCGCCGGGTCGCCGATCACCGGCTGGAAGGACCCCGAGGTGAGGTCCGATGTGGCCGACGAGGCGGCCTTCAACCGGAGCATCGACTTCGGCGTGAAGACGATGAGCGGCTTCTCCCGCGGCGACAGCGCCTGCCAGCGCAGCAGGTGGAAGTAGTTCGCCGGGGTGCTCGGCTGCGCCACCGTCATGTTGTCCTGCGCGCAGGTCTGCAGGTAGCGCTCGATGCGCGCCGACGAGTGGTCCGGGCCCTGGCCCTCGTAGCCGTGCGGCAGCAGCAGGACCACGCTGGAGCGCTGACCCCACTTCTGCTCGCCGGAGGAGATGTACTCGTCCAGGATCGACTGCGCGCCGTTGGCGAAGTCGCCGAACTGCGCCTCCCAGCAGACCAGCGCGTCCGGGCGGGTCATGGAGTAGCCGTATTCGAAGCCCATCGCGGCGTACTCGCTGAGCAGCGAGTCGTGGACGTAGAACTTCGAGGTGCCCTGGCCGAACTGCTTGAGCGGGGTGTACTCCTCGCCGGTCCTTCGGTCGAAGAGCACGGCGTGCCGCTGGCCGAAGGTGCCGCGCTGGGTGTCCTGGCCGACGACGCGCACCGGGCGGCCGTCGATCAGCAGCGACCCGAAGGCGAACATCTCGCCGGTCGCCCAGTCGATCGTGTTCTCTTCGACCATCTGGGCGCGCTTGGCCAGCAGCGGCTGGACGCGCGGGTGCGGCGTGAAGCCGTCCGGCAGGTTGAGCTGGGTGTCGACGATCCGCTTGATCGTCTCGTCGGAGACGGCGGTCGCGACCCCCGCGTGGTCGACCGGGATGCGCTCGACGTCGGGCCGGTCGAAGCCCGCGGGCTCCTGCTGCTTGAGGGCCTCACGGGTCTCGCTGAACGCCCGCTCCAGCTGCTGCTGGTAGTCGCGCAGCGCCTGCTCGGCCTCTTCGACGGTGATGTCACCGCGGCCGATCAGGGCCTCGGTGTACAGCTTGCGGACCGACCGCTTGGCGTCGATGAGGTCGTACATCAGCGGCTGCGTGAACGACGGGTTGTCGGTCTCGTTGTGACCCCGTCGCCGGTAGCAGATCATGTCGATGACGACGTCCTTGTTGAACGCCTGCCGGTACTCGAACGCCAGCTGGGCCACGCGCGCGCACGCCTCGGGGTCGTCCCCGTTGACGTGGAAGATCGGCGCCTGGATCATCCGGGCCACGTCGGTGGCGTACACGCTGGAGCGGGAGTACTCCGGCGCCGTCGTGAAGCCGACCTGGTTGTTGACGATGATGTGCACGGTGCCGCCGGTGCGGTAGCCGCGCAGCTGCGAGAGGTTGAGGGTCTCGGCCACGACGCCCTGGCCCGCGAAGGCCGCGTCGCCGTGGATGAGGATCGGCATGACGGTGAAGCCGCCCTCGCCGACGTCGCGCAGGTCCTGCTTGGCGCGGACGACGCCCTCGGCGACCGGGTCCACGGTCTCCAGGTGGCTCGGGTTGGCCACCAGGGACGTGCGGATCTTCGACCCGTCGCGGGTCACGAAGTCGCCGTCGGCGCCGAGGTGGTACTTCACGTCGCCGGAGCCCTGCGCGCTGCGCGGGTCGAGGTTGCCCTCGAACTCGCCGAAGATCTGGCCGTAGGACTTGCCGACGATGTTGGCCAGGACGTTGAGCCGGCCGCGGTGGGCCATGCCGACGACGACCTCGTCGAGGTGGTCCCGCGCGGCCGCGGTGATCACCGAGTCGAGCAGCGGGATCAGCGACTCGCCGCCCTCGAGGGAGAACCGCTTCTGCCCGACGAACTTCGTCTGCAGGAACGTCTCGAACGCCTCGGCGGTGTTGAGCCGGCCGAGGATGTGCAGCTGCTCCTCGCGGTCGGGCTTGTCGTGCGGGACCTCGACCCGTGCCTGGATCCAGGCGCGCTCGCCGGGGTCCTGGATGTGCATGTACTCGATGCCGACGGTGCGGCAGTAGGAGTTGCGCAGCACGCCGAGGATGTCGCGGAGCTTCATCGTCGACTGGCCGCCGAAGCCGCCGGTGGCGAACTCGCGCTCGAGGTCCCAGAGGGTGAGGCCGTGCTTGAGGACGTCGAGGTCGGGGTGGCGGCGCTGGGTGTACTCCAGCGGGTTGGTGTCGGCCATGAGGTGGCCGCGCACGCGGTAGGCGTGGATCAGCTCGTGCACGCGGGCGACCTTGGCGACGTCGTCCTCGTGCGTGGCGCTGATGTCGCGCACCCAGCGGACCGGCTCGTACGGGATCCGCAGCGCCTCGAAGATCTCGTCGTAGAAGCCGTCCTCGCCGAGCAGCAGCCGGTGCACCATGCGCAGGAAGTCGCCCGACTGGGCGCCCTGGATGATGCGGTGGTCGTACGTCGACGTCAGCGTCATGACCTTGCTGATGCCGAGCCGGGCGAGCGCCTCCTCGGAGGCGCCGGCGTACTCGGCCGGGTACTCCATCGCGCCGACGCCGATGATGCTGCCCTGGCCGGGCATGAGCCGCGGCACCGAGTGGACGGTGCCGATTGTGCCCGGGTTGGTCAGGCTGATCGTGGTGCCCGCGTAGTCGTCGATCGTGAGCTTGTTCGCCCGCGCCTTACGGATGAGCTCCTCGTACGCCGCCCAGAACTGGCGGAAGTCGAGGGTCTCGGCGGCCTTGAGGTTGGGCACGACGAGCTGTCGCTGGCCGTCGTCCTTCTTCAGGTCGATGGCCAGGCCGAAGTTGACGTGCTCCGGCCGGATCAGGGTGGGCTTGCCGTCCACCTCGGCGTACGAGGCGTTCATCTCCGGCATCGCCTGCAGCGCCCGGACGATGGCGTAGCCGATCAGGTGCGTGAAGGAGACCTTGCCCCCGCGGCCGCGCTTGAGGTGGTTGTTGACGACGATGCGGTTGTCGATCAGCAGCTTGGCCGGGACCGCGCGCACGCTCGTCGCGGTCGGCACGGCGAGGCTGGCCTCCATGTTGGTGACCGTGCGGGCGGCGACGCCGCGCAGCCGCACCTCTTCGGCGCCGGCGGGCGTCTGCGGGGCGGGCGCGGGCTTCTTCGCGGGCGCGGCCGGCTTCTCGGCGGCGGTGGCCGGGGCGGCGGGCGTCTGCTTCGGCGTGGGGGCGGGAGAGGGGGGCGCCGTGGGGGGCGCGGCCGTCCCGTCGGCGCTGGCGGGCGCCTTGGCGGGCCGGTCCGGCTGGTAGTCGGCGAAGAAATTCCACCAGGCTCGATCAACCGAGTTGGGGTCTTCTAGGTATTTTTGGTACAGCTCGTCGACCAGCCACTCGTTGGGACCGAAGTCAGGAGTGTTCAGGTCGGCGGCGGATCGCGACGACTGGGTCGACACGGCGGCGATCGCCCTCTTCCGCGGCTCGCAGGTGGATCAGTAACCGTGACAAGGCTACCGGGCCGAGGGCCGAAGCGGGGCAAAGCCTGGGACCGGCGGGGTGGTCTTCGGAGATCTCCGTCCAAACCGACGGCATATTTCGGCAGAATCAGGGTAAGAATGTCCTTTTGGGCACCCGTGATGTGATACCCGTCTCATTCCCGGGAGGTCGGTCGGGGCCGGTTGGTCGGGAAGAGCAGGGCTGGTCGGGTAATACTCGGCGGCGCCGGCGTCGAGCGTCCGCTCACGGGTCGGTGACGCGTGCCGCGAAGTAGACGGCCCCGCTGCCGGGATGGCGGACGAACACCAGGAACGGCCGGTCGACGCGGAACTCCACGGGACGCCCCGCGGTGACGGCCGACAGGGTCACCACCACGGCCGTCGCGGCCGCGCCCTCGAACC
Organism: Actinoallomurus sp. NPDC050550; assembly: GCF_040655075.1. Lineage (NCBI taxonomy): Bacteria > Bacillati > Actinomycetota > Actinomycetes > Streptosporangiales > Thermomonosporaceae > Actinoallomurus > Actinoallomurus sp. NPDC050550. Next base: position 52,029 of record NZ_JBFAJC010000027.1, read on the forward strand.
CGCTCTCGTCCACGTCCAGCACGGCCTTGTGCTCGATCCGGTCGAGGCGGACGGGTTCGGCGGTCATGCCGGACAGGTCGGCGTCACCGGTGAAGGCGGTGCCGGCGCCCAGCGCGGCGAGGGTGTCACCCAGGCTCGCCCGGCTCTCCACCCGGAAACGCGGCAGGGACAGCGCCACGCTCACGTACCGCGCGGACTCGCGCAGTCTCCGCAGGAGGTCCGGCCCGGGCGGCGCGGCCTCGGGGCCCGGCCCGAGCAGTACCTCGACCGCCACCTCGCCGCCGGCTGGCAGCGTCGCCATCCGCCAGCCGTCGGCCTCGGCGTACGCCATGCGCCCGGTCCGCCGCATCATCGGAACCTCGCGCCGTCCCAGCGCGCCGTGGAACGGCTCCCGCCGGGTGTCGCGCTCGGCGAACTCGTGTCGCCAGGCGGCCTTCAGATAGAGGGCGTTGGCGATGACGGCGGCGGTGCGCCGGTCGACGGTGCCGGGCTGGAGCAGATCCCGGATCAGGTCCCGCGTGACCTTCTCCACCTCCGCGTTGATCGCCCGGCGTGCGCCCTCCGGATCGGCGGCGAAGTCGGCGACCCGTACCGCGGCCCCGGGAAGGTCCGCGATCGCCCGCTGGTAGGAGTCCTCGACCGCGAGTCCCTCGCGGGCCCAGAGGATGTCGGCCACCGCGATCTCGGCGTCCTCCAGTGCGGCGGCCTCGGCGAGACGGAGCCGTTCCGGCGGCGCGCCGAGCAGCCGTGTCAGTTCGTCCCGGGTCGTGCCGCGTGCGCCCGCGGCGACCATCGCGAGGGCCGACGCCACCGAGTACGGAGACCAGACGAGGTTCCCCTCCGGTGGCAGGCGGCGGTGCAGATTCAGCGTGAAGTCGTCCATGTGCGGCTCCCTCCCGTATCCAAAGTAATGACCGGTCTCAGACCAGAGGACGATTCACGGAGTGAGCAGGGCTCATACGATGACGGACATGACGACGCCGGAAACGGGATGTTGATGCACTGTGGGCCACATCACGAACGCTCTGCTCAACCTGCACGGTCCGGTCATCTACGGCGTCGTCGCGGCGCTGGTCTTCGCCGAAGCGGCGCTGTTCTTCGGCTTCGTGTTCCCCGGGGAGACCGCCATCGTCGTGGCGGGCGTGCTGGCCAGCCAGCACCGGGTCTCCCTCCCCGTCCTCCTGGTGGTCATCGTGCTCTCGGCGGTGATCGGCGACTCGGTCGGGTATGAGATCGGCCGTCGCTACGGCGACCGGCTGCTGGGCATGAAGGTGCTCCACAAGCACCGGCCGAAGGTCGACAAGGCGCACGGGCTGCTGCGCCGGCGCGGCGCGGTCGCCGTCTTCCTCGGCCGTTTCACCGCCCTGCTCCGGGCGCTGATGCCCGCCCTCGCCGGCAGCGCCAAGATGCCCTACGGCAGGTTCCTGGCGTTCAACGCGCTGGGCGGGATCGCGTGGGGGGTCGGCTACACGACCGGCGGCTTCCTCGCCGGCGCCGCGTTCGAGCAGGCGGCGCAGTGGGCGGGGCGGGTCCTGGCGATCGCGGTGGCGGCCATCGCCGTCGCGGCGTTCATCGTCTGGTCGGTGCGCCGCAAGCGCCGGGAGAACGCCGCTACGGAAGAGGAGAACGCGACGGCCGACGAGCCCAAGCCGGTCCCCGACCTCGGCCCCTGACGGGCGCCGCGGATGATCGAACCCCGGCCGTGACCATGATCACCTTGGCCCGTTCCAAACGGTGCGGTGTCAGCACGATGCCGCGCCGCCGGACGACGTGGGCAAGTACAGCACCTACGCCGGTCCGATCAAGGTGAATGCCCCGCACGACTGCATCGACTGGGGCGGCGCGTCCGACCCGGGCTGGAACGTCTGGGTCTCCGGCTACTCGCACTGCGGCTGACCCTGCACCGCTCAACGGCCCGCGATCCGGTCACGGATCGCGGGCCGTCGCTTTACCCGGCCGGGCCGTCCCCGGCCGAGCGGGATTCGGTCGAGTGATGGAGACTGTCCGCAAGGCGGACCCAGGGTCCAGGAGATCAGGTCGCGAGGAGGGTACGGAGAATGGCGGAACTGCGGTTTGACGGACGGGTGGCCATCGTCACCGGCGCGGGCCACGGCCTCGGGCGGCAGCACGCGCTCGAGCTCGCCGCGCGCGGCGCGAAGGTCGTCGTGAACGACCTCGGCGGTGCGCTCGACGGCAGCGGCGCCTCCACGGGCCCGGCCGCCGACGTGGTCGCCGAGATCAAGAAGAACGGCGGCGAGGCCGTCGCCAGCCCCGACAACGTGGCCACCGTGGAGGGCGCGGAGGCGATCGTACGGGCCGCCCTCGACGCGTTCGGCCGCGTGGACATCGTCGTCAACAACGCCGGCATCCTGCGGGACAAATCGTTCAAGAACATGTCTCCGGAGGAGTTCGACCAGGTCATCGCCGTGCACCTGCGCGGGTCGTTCCTCGTCACGCACGCCGCCTGGCCGCACCTGCGCGAGCAGGCGTACGGCCGGGTGGTCATGACGTCGTCGCCGGCGGGCCTGTTCGGCAACTTCGGGCAGGCGAACTACTCGGCGGCGAAGATGGGCCTCGTCGGCCTGACCAAGACGCTCGCGGCCGAGGGCGCCAAGTACGGCATCAAGGTCAACGCGATCGCCCCGATCGCGTGGACCCGGATGACGGAGGACCTGTTCCCCGCCGAGTTCCAGGACCGGCTCAGCGTCGAACACGTCACGCCGGTCGTCGTCTGGCTGGCCCACGAGAGCAACGACGGTAGCGGCGAGACCTACTCGGTCGGCGGCGGGCGCGTGTCCCGGGTCTTCGTCGCCGAGGGCCCCGGCTTCACCAAGAAGGACGGGCTGAGCGTCGAGGACGTCCGCGACAACTGGCAGCAGATCAACGAGACCGAGCCGTACCTGCTCCCCAAGAACATCGGCGAGCAGACGACGGCGCTGTTCCAGGCGCTGCAGTAAGGCCGGCCGCGGGCTCGGCGAGCGCTCAGGGCCTGGTCGCGGCAGCCGCGGGCCGGTGGTCGGCCTTGCCGCCCCCGATACCCGCGGGCCGGTGGTGAGCGGGCCGTCCCGCGTCGCTCCGCGGTCGGGGACGGCCTCGTCGCGGGCGCGGCCGGGTCACACCCGGAAGTCGGCGAAGTCGAAGCCGGGGGAGACGACGCAGCTGACCAGGACCTCCCGGTCCGACGCGGGCCGGGCGGCCTGCCAGACGCCGGCCGGCACGAGCGCCTGCGGACGCTGGCCGTCCTCGACCTCCGGCCCCAAGATGATCGTCTCGGTCTGCCTGCCGGGCGTGTCGGCCTCCCCGCCCAGCGTCAGTTCCAGGGGGCCGCCGCGATGCCACAGCCACACCTCGTCCGAGCGGACCGCGTGCCACATCGACTCCTCGCCCGGCCCGAGCAGGAAGTAGATCCCGGTGGCGGTCGCCCGCTCGCCGCCGTGCGCCGCCACCCGTACGGACGTCCGCCACGTCTCGCGGAACCAGCCGCCCTCCGGGTGCGGCATCAGGTCGAGAGCCTCGGCGATCGTGGGCCTGGTGTGGAAGCCGGTGACCCGCCCGCCCGGCTCGCGGCGGGCGTACCGGATCTCCGTGACGGTCGATCGGTTGACGGCGCCGGGCAGCGTCAGCGGCGGGTGGTCGAACACCAGCGCGATGACCTGCTGGTCGCCGCCGAAGGCGTCGGTCGCCAGGCCGGCGGCGTCCTCCTCCGGTGCGTACGCGGCGGTCTCGCTGCGGAACGGCTCGTCCGGCCGGGCGCGCCAGGCGTCGAGCGTCGTGAGTAGGAGCACGGTTCCACCGTAGTGCGGGCGAGGGCCCGTCGCTCTGACCGGCGCTCACCTCGTCCGGTGGAAGGGCACCTCCGCGAGCACGGCGACGACTCGTCACGATTTCAGAGCGGCCGGCGCCGAGGCCCGGACCTTCCGGGCGCGTTGCCGCAACTCGGCGGTGCACATCATGAGCCTGCGTGCCGGGACGTGCCGCAGGTAGTGGTCCACATCGACGCCCAGCGCGAACACGTGCACCGGAACCCCGGCGTCGCGGCCGGACTCGACGGTCTGGCGCAGCGCGGCCAGGACGGCCGGATGCCGGGTCTGGTAGGTGGAGGAGACCAAGTGGTTGCCCCGGTCGGCTGCGAGGTAGAATTGGATCAGGTCCTTGGTGCCGACGAACAGTTCGCCGGCTCCAGAGGCGCAGAACTCTGCCGCCGAATGCACGGCGGCCGGCGTCTCGACGAAGACGCCGAGCGGCGTGTCGTCCCTCAAGCCGAGGGACCGCCGCAGTCGCAGGAACTCATCGCGGTCGTTGATGAACGGAACGGCGAAGCTCACTCGGCCCGCGTCCGCGCCCAGGCGTTCCCGTACGTGGGCGCGGAGCGCCCGGAACGCATGGGGGTAGTGGCGCTCATGCAGCAGCCATCTGGCGCCGTGGAGGCCGAGTTCGGGGTTCGGCTCGTCGACCACGTGCACACCGGTCGTGATCTGGGCGGCGTCGTCCGAGCGCAGGTCGAGCAGCCTCATGACCAGGCGTTGGCCGGGGAGCAGTTCGTTCACCATCGAGCACAGCTCCGAGGCCACGGCGGCGCCGTAGCGCTCGGCCTCGTGAACCCCGGCGCGAAGTGCGTCGATCGGGCTCAGGCCGGCGGCGAAGCAGAGGAACTCCTCGCGGATGAAGTAGGAGTTCACACGCTCGACGCGCGGTGCGAGGGCGTTCGTGGATCGGATGTCCGTGGCGTCGGTGACGACCACGCAGATCGACTCGATGTCGTCGAAGGTGGCGGCCGGGAACTCCGGCGGCTGCGGCGCGGGTTCGGCTTCGCCGAGAACGACCGACTCGCGATCGAGCAGAATCGTGACCTCGCCGACGAGCGTGTCCAGCTCGAACCGGTCGATCCGAAGGACGGGGATTCCGCGCGAACGGCAGAGGGACTGCATGTGGCCGGTCCGGCCGCCTCTCGCGCAGATCACGGCGGACGAGGTGACGATGGCGTCGTAAAGTTCCGGGCCGAGCGTGTCGACCACCAGAATGGCACCGTCGACCGGTTTCCCGGTGCGATCGCAGGTGCCCCGGACACTCCGCTCGGGCGAATCGACCAGTAGAACCCCTTGTACTTCGCGATGGCTCACGGGTGTCCTCTCTCACCGATTCCCGGTCGGCCGGACCGAGGGCGACCGCGCCTCGACGTGGTCCGCGATCCACCTCATCCGGTCAGCGCATGATCAAAGACTGACGGTCGTCGAGACGACCGCGCACCCTCTCGAATGCTGAGGTTGGATTTCCGGCTAATCGGACTCCGGAGGCCCATCGAGCCCGAGCAGGGAACGGAGGTCCCGTGGCGTCACGGACAGGTCGTTGAGTTTCGTCATGGCGGCCCTGTTCACGACGAACCGCAGCGCAGAGTCCGTCACGGTGGCTTCGCCGTCGCCGGTCATGGCGCCGCGAAAGGCCTGAAGGCTCTCCTCGAGCCGGATCGTCACGGCTTCGCGGTCGCGACGACGCCGAGTGGCCATTCGGCGCACATCGAGCATGACCGAGCGGGCGAACGCCGCGCGCACCTCGGGGTCCTCCGCATCGGTCACGCTCGCGGCCGCGTCGTCGGCCGGTTCGTCGTAGCAGGACTCGAGTTGCCGCAGCACGGTCGCGGCGACGCCCACCGAATGGTTCTTGATCGCGGCGAGGTTGAACGCGAACGCGCCCATTCGGCCGTACCGCACGATCTCGTCGCCCTCGCGGGGACCACCGACCACGGAGATGGGACCGGAACGGGCGCCGGTCGGTCCGAGGAGGTTGCCGCAGGCGTCCACCTCGACGCCGCGCCCGGTGCGCTGGTGCGGCACGGCGATCTTCTTCCGCAACAGGTTCGTCCAGAGCGCCGAACCGACTCGCTCGTAGTTCGGCTCCCGCCCGAAGCCGGCGATCACGAGATCTGCTTCGATCGTCTGCGTCGACGCCGGCCCGGACACGGACAGCTTCAGAGTGCCGGCCTCGGTGCCGACGATCTCGTCGACCCTCCCGCTGGTGAGGATGATCTGCCCGCCGTCCGCCATCGCCGGGTGGACGAACTCGGTGATGTACGGCATGGCGCCTACTCGCAGCGTGGCCAGCAGGCTCCCGTAGCCGTCGAGGAGCGCGCGGAGATCGGACGAGGGGACGCGTGCCAGGGCCTCGGGCAGGTGAGGCTCCCAGGACTTGGCGACTCGTTCGGTCACCACCGCGCGATCCACGGCGGGATGTTCCCGGGCGACGATGGCGCACGCCCGTTCCCATTCGTCCTTGAAGCGCTGAACGAGGTTCTCGCGGCCTTCGTAGCCGTCGGCGTGCAGCCGTGGAGCCGGCAGGCTGAGGACGTGGTGCCGGTGGTCCGGAGGATAGGTGCGGAGCGTCAGGCCGGAACGGGAGATCATGTGGAGCTTCCCGGTATGGCCACGCCGCAGGAGAAGCGAGGCCGAGTCGTACGCGCTCAGCAACGTGCCGATGATGGCGACCACGGCATCCTTCCGGAGGCCGAGGAGTCGCTCGATTCCGGCTTCGGAGTAGGGGTGGCGCACGAACGCGGGGTGGTCGGTCACACCGGTCGCGAACGGAAGGTCCCGTTCCTCCAGGCCTGTCGCGATGACGACGTGGTCGGCCTCGAGAATCATCCGGCGTGGCCCGGTGTCGGTGTGCGGCAGGGAGTAGTTCTCGACGACGAGGTGCACGCGACCCGTGCCGACTCCGATGTCGACGACCTCGCCGTCGGCTTCGAGCAGGGTCACGCGGTGGGGCGCTTCGCGCGCGGCCTCGGCGAGGCGGGCGGCGAGGTAGTCGGCGTAGATCCGGCGGGGCGCCGGTCCGGACTCGGTGAACGTTAAGCCACTCCACTCCGGGGGCCAGCCGGCCCGATCGGCCTCATGGTTGGCCCAGTCCACGAAATCGTCGACGTCCTCCCGGAACATCGACATGCGGCCCGCCTGGATGTTGAAGACGTGATGCCAGTGGTTGCCGGCCCGGTGGTAGGCCACGCCGGCGCTCCGATGATCGGATCGCCGCTCGATCACCACCACCTGCAAAGGCTCCCGGGCGAACCGCAAGAGGCGGATGGCGGTGGCGGTGCCGCCTAAGCCCGCTCCGACGATGACCACCCTGCGAGGCACTGAGAAGCCCATCGTGGCCACTCCCGTACGCGCCGATCGTTCGCGACAAGGTCTACCGGCGGCCGAGCGTAGCGCCGATCACCATGCCGCTCAATGCACCGCTGCCACAGCGGCACCGGCACCCGGGTCGCTCGTGCCCGGAAAGCGTCCGCGATCCCCCTCGGAGTTAGAGAGAAGATAAGTTACGATACATCTCGATTTGAAGGGGGTATCGATGGAGCCGTACGACGGGGCGACGCCGGACCGGCCGAGCATGCGCGCCTCCGACCAGGAGCGCGACGAGACGGTCCAGCGGCTGCAGGTGGCCTTCGCCGAGGGACGCCTCACCGACGGGGAGTTCGACGAGCGCATGCGCGGGGCCCTGGCCGCCCGGACCCATGCCGAGCTCGCCACGCTGCTCGCCGACCTGCCGGCGGCCACCGCTCCCGTGGTGCAGCGGTCCTCGGCCCCGGTGGCCGGTCCCAAGCCCGGCCGCTACACGGTCGCCTACAAGAACGGCGTGCGTCACGCCGGGCGCTGGCGGGTACCCGGGAAGTTCCGGGCCCTCGTCTACAAGGGCAGCGGGGTGCTCGACCTGCGGGCCGCGGAGCTGACGGAGCCGGTCACCACCATCCTCGCCATCGCCTACAAGTCGGACATCCAGGTCATCGTGCCGCCCGGCATCCGCGTCGAGGTGAACGGTTTCGGTGTCACCCGGGACGAGGACTGGGTGGGTGACCTGGCGGCCGACGCCCCGATCGTGCACATTCGGGCGTTCGCCTATAAAGGCCTGGTCGAGACCCGCACCATGCCCAAACGCTGAGGTCTTCTGCCCTTAGCACTGACCGCCGCTCCCAGGTGCTGACCTCCGCGTTCCGGCGGAAGTGACAACTCCCACACAACCCGAACGAACCTCCGCGACCGGAAAGGCATCGTAAAGGTTGCCCGCATGAGGTAAAACAGGTGGGCTGTGCCATCTGTCAATGTTTGGGAGACCTGTATGCGAAAAAGCCTGGGGAAGGCCGCCGTCATAGGGACGTTGTCGGCAATGGCCCTCGTCCCGGCTGTGGCCGCCCCCGCGTCGGCGTACGCCGTCGCCGCCACATCCCCCGTCTCGGCGCAGGCCAACCCGACGCTCCACTTCGGCGACAAGGGCCCTGCGGTGACGCGTCTGCAGCAGCGCCTGGCCGCCCTCCACTACGACCCGGGGACGGTCGACGGCCAGTACGGCAGTCAGACCCGCTTCGCCGTCTGGGCGTTCCAGAAGGTCCAGGGAATGCACCCGACGCAGGCGGCGCCGGTCGGCACGAAGACCTGGGCCGCGCTGGCCAAGCCCCGGACTCCGAAATCCATCGTCAAGGGTGGCGCGGCGAACCGCGCCGAGGTCGACCTGACGCACCAGCTGCTCTTCATTTACAAGGGCGGCAGGCTGACCCTCATCAGCCACATCTCGAGCGGCCGGGCGTACTACTACTACAAGGGCCAGAAGGTCAACGGGCGGACGCCGACCGGCAACTACAGCGTCTACCGGAAGGCCAAGGGCTGGGAGACCGGTCCGCTCGGCAAGCTGTACAAGGGCAACTACTTCCACGGCGGCTACGCCATCCACGGTGAGCCGGACGTGCCGCTGTACCCGGCCTCGCACGGTTGCGTGCGGACGCCGATGCACACCGCGGACATCGTCGCCAACCTGCTGCCGATCGGCACCAGGGTCTACCTCCGGGGCCACGCGCCGTCCTGACCTCGATAAAACGGAGCCGTACGCGGACGCGTACGGCTCCGTTCGCCGTTCCGGGGCTTTTTTCCTCAGCAGTCGACGAGCTCGGGACGCTGGTTGAGGATCTGCGCGCGCGGCGTGACGAACTCCCGGTAGGAATCGTCGGCACCCGGCCGGAACACCGCGACGCGGTGGCAGTTCTGGAATGCCAGGCGCACCCCGAAGTGCCGCTCCAGCGCTCCGCGCATCGCGTCACTGGCCAGCATGCGCAGCAGCTGACCGCGGGCGGTCTCGTCGGGCGGCGGCACCTCGTTGGCCGCGAAGTCGGCGCCGTCCGTCCGGAGCTCATCGATCAGCCCGGCGACGACCTGCCAGGCGTACGGCAGGGACGTGCGGACGCAGTCGACGAAGGCCGCGTCGTCGACGTCGTCCCGGTGGGCGCGCTCGATCAGCTCGGGGGATACGGTCAGGGACATGTCACCACCTCCGTCGGGACGGTAGGCGGGCCGTGCCGAAGGCGTCTATTGGCCTGATGGTGAGGACCGTCTCCGCGTTGCCGTCGACGGATGGGAATGGGCCGGTCACAGGCCGTTTCCGCGGTGAGATTCCATCCGGGATGCTCCGCTCCCGGGCCCCATTGCGGTCCGAATAGCGGTTTGATAGGTCCTGCACGAACGGTCTTTTGACAAGAGGTGAGCGTGACCACTCCCGGAAGCGGAGCGCCCCCCGGGGAGCCTTTCGGCGGCAGTGCCGTCCGTCCGGACCCCAAGAATCCCCGGCCGGGCACCCCCCGGCGCTCCGGTCGCGACGAGCGTCGCCGGATCAGCGAGCGGCTCGCGGAGGCGGCGGAGGAGCCCGCGCCGGACGGCCGCCGCGTACCCGGCGTGCCGACCTCCTCGCCCTGGCAGCGTTCCAACGCAGTGTGGCACCGGGCCGGCATCGACTGGAGCCGAGGCGAGCCGCAGCGCCGCCCGTCCCCTCCCGCCAGCGTCCCCGTCGCGGCGAGCGCCGCGGCCTATCCGAGCGGCGCGCCGCCCGCGCCGCCCGCCTCGCCCGCACCCCCACCCGCGTCGCCCGCCCCGCCCGCACCGCCGGCCACGCCGCCCGCGGAGTCGCCGGCGGCGGACGCGGAGCCGTGGACGCCCCCGCAGCGGGCGCGCCGCCTCCCCTCCATTCCGGTCCGGCCCGTGGCGATCGCCGCCGCCGCGGTCGTCGTCCTCGGCGGCGGGGCGTACGCCCTGTTCGGAACGGGCGGCGGCGACAAGCCGAAGAAGCCGGCGATCCCCGCCGCGGTGGCCGCGGACCGCGTGTTCACCCTGGATCCGGCGGCCAAGACCAGTGGCCGGGCGCACGCGCTCGCCGCCGTGGCCGCGGCCGGTGACACCGTCGTGGCCATCGGCTCCGAGCAGGGCGGCGTGTACTCCCGGGCGCAGTTCCTGACCTCGTCCGACGGCGGCCGCACCTGGCGGGCCGCGCGCGTGCGCGGCGACGACGGCGGCGATCCGCCGGCGGGGGAGTACCCGCAGCTGGTCGCCGGCGGGGGCGGGGCGTGGGCGGCGCTCGGCGTGACGTCCTCGGGCGTCGTGTCGTGGACGAGCCGTGACGCCCGGTCGTGGAAGCGCACCGCGGTCGCCGGCGCGTTCGGCCCCGGTGACAAGATCGATCGCCTGGTCCGCACGCGTTCGGGATTCGTCGCGGCCGGCACGGCGGCGGTGAAGGGCGGCACGCAGCCCATCGTCTGGACCTCCCGTGACGGCCGCACGTGGTCACGTATCGGCCCCGAGCAGCTCAGCCCCCCGTCGGCGGGCACGCCGCTGCGGATCTACAGCGTCGCGGCGTACGGCGACACGGTCGTCGCCGAGGGGACGCTGCGGACGACCACGACGGTCACGAAGACGGTCAAGAAGAAAAAGAAGACGGTTCAGCAGACGACGGACCGGGAGACCTTCTGGCGGTCGCCGGACTCCGGGCGCAGCTGGGCGCCGGTGACGATTCCGCAGGCCCAAGGGTCGTCAGGGAGCGTCGTGGCGCTGGCGGCGACGCGTTCCGGGCTGTTCGCCGCCCGTGAGGCGTCTCGGACCACGGGCTCGAAGAAGAACCGCAAGACGACCGCGTACGCGGTGATCTTCGGCTCCGCCGACGGGCAGACCTGGGCGCCGGTCGGTCAGCTCGGCACGGACGGCTACTCCCACCTCGTCGCGCTGCGTGGCGCGGACGGGGGCCTGGCGGCGCTCGCCGCCGTGGGCGGCGGCCGGAACGCCGCGCTCAGCAGCGCGGACGGCAAGAGCTGGCGGCGCGCCGGCGACGTCCCGCCGGGCCGTGTCCTCACCGACGTGGCGCCGGCGACCGCCGGTCCGGTGGTCACCGGCCGGATCGGCACGGCCGACGCCTACCTCACGGTGGCGGGGGTCGGCGACGTGAACCTCACCGCGGTCCCGGACGCCGTGCATCCGGAGCGTACGCTCTCCGGGCTGGTCGCGGACGCGGGCCGGGTCCTCGCGGTCGGCAGTTCCAACGGCGACGCCGCGCTGTGGACGTCGGCGGACGGCTCGGCGTGGACCCGGGCCACGCTCCCGGCCGGCGCGCCTCCCCGGCAGATCCTCGACGCCGTTCACGGGACCGCGGGCTGGCTCGCGGTCGGGCACGCAGGCGGCCGCCCGCTGGTCCTGATGTCGGCGGACGGCGGCTCCTGGCAGAACGTCCAGGGCGGCAAGGCGTTCGACACGGCCGGCCTCGCGCCGGTGGCCGCCGCCGCGAACGGCGGCGCGTACGTCGTCGTGGGCCGGTCCGGCGACGGAGCGGGCGCCTGGTTCTCCACGGACCTGAAGAACTGGGCGGGGGCCGGGAGCGCGGGCAAGGGCGACCTGCCCGGCACCGGTGACGCGCCCAGGTGGATGGGCGACGTGACGGCGGGGTCCACCGGGTTCGTCGCGGTCGGCGGTCAGACGAAGAACAAGACGGCGCAGCCGGCGGTGTGGACCTCACCGGACGGCAAGAAGTGGACGCTGTCCCCGGCCGCGCCGACGCTGCCGCAGGGCGCCGCCGCCGGTTCGCTGACGTCGGTCGTGGCGCGGAACGGCGTGCTGGTCGCCACCGGCGTGACCGGCGCCGCAGGCGTGACCGGCCCGCCGGCCGCGGACGCCCCCGGCACGGCCGCCTTCGCCGAGGTCTCGGCGGACGGAGGCCGGACCTGGCAGCCCGTCTCGCTGCCCGGGGCGGGACAGGGCACGGCTGTGACGGCGGCGACGGCGACGGCGCACGGGTTCGTGCTCGCCGGCGCGGCCGGTTCGGACGTGGTGCTGTGGACCTCGGCGGACGGCCGTACGTGGCGGTCGTCGCGGCCGGCGGGTCTGGGGCTGAACGGGCTCGGTACGCAGCGGCTCACCGGGCTGACCGTCACCGGCGGCACGCTGGTCGGCGTCGGATTCACGGGTGACGCGTCCGGGGACGTGCCGACTTTGTGGCGCCGGCCCATTCCCTGAGCCCGGCCCGGCCCGGATTCGGTCGCGCGAAAACGTCATTGCGGCCGCCCTTGTCGAACGGCGGCCGCAATGACGTTGCGGGGAAGGCGTCAGCTCACGTGAAGATCGACGCCGAGGAGAAGGAGGACCCACAGGAAGATGGCGAGAAGCGCGCTCAGGACGTGCTTGAGCAGGCTGATCGTGATGTAGTGGCGGTCCCACGCCACGAAGATGCCGATCAATATGTAAATCAGGCCGACGAAGCTGAAGCCGCCCCGTATCCGCATATGAGCCTCCTGGTTCGGGGTTGAACGCCCGCCAGATGCCCGATATGGGGGGATTAAAACTTTCGCCACTTGAGGGCCGTCGGGAATGGTGTAGCGAATTCGCCACGCGCGGCGATGTACGGACGAGTCACCGAGGTCGGGTGACCGGCGTCCCGGTCCGGGACATCATCACGGCGTGACCCGCGCTCCCCTCACTGGGTCAGGGAGCACGGGCTGCGGCTGGGCGGCCGGCGGCCGGGCAGCGCCCGCCGGCCGCCCTTTTTCACGTCTGCGGCTGAAGCCGGGTCTAGGACACGCCCTAGTCGAAGAGCACGACCTGCCGGATCGCGTCGCCGCGCTTCAGTGTGGCGATGGCGTCATTGAGGTTCTCGAACCTGATCCGCCGCGTGATCAGGCCCTCGAGGTCGAGCTTGCCGGCGCGCCACAGGTCGACGAAGAGCGGGATGTCGCGCTTGAGATCGCTCTCGCCGTACAGCGAGGGCTTGAGCGTCTTGCCCTCGAACAGCAGCGAGAACGCGCTCATCTGGAAGTTGTCGTCGCCCGCGCCCGCGCCGACCACGATGACGTCGCCGCCGCGCCGGGTGATCTGCCACGCCGTCTGGATGGCCGCGGCCTTCCCGACCACCTCGAAGACGTAGTCGAAGCCCTGGCCTCCCGTCAGCAGGCCGTTCGTCTCCGTGAGATCGTCGAGCGTCGCGGTGTGAGTCGCGCCGAACTGCTTTGCGACGGGGTGCTTCGCCTCGTTCGGGTCGATGGCCAGGATGGTCGCCGCGCCGGCGATCCGGGCGCCCTGGATCACCGACAGGCCCACGCCGCCCGCGCCGACGACGGCGACCTTCGACCCGGGCCGCACCTTCGCCGTGTTGAAGACCGCGCCGACGCCGGTCGGGATGCCGCAGCCGAGCAGCGCGGCGTAGTCGAACGGCACGTCGTCGGCCACCTTGATGACGGCCTGCCGAGGGACCACGAGCTCGTCCGCCCAGGTGCCACAGCCGACCATGCCGAAGGCCGGTTCGTCGCCCAGCCGGAACCGCGGGTCGCCGAAGGCCTCGACGAGGAAGGTCATGCAGAGGTACGGCTCGCCGCGCAGGCAGTCGGCGCAGGTGCCGCAGTCGGGCGTCCAGTTGATGACGACGTGGTCGCCGGGCTGGACGTTCGTGACCCGGTCGCCGACCTCGACGACCTCGCCGGCGCCCTCGTGCCCGGGGACGCATGGCGTCGGCATCGGCAGCACGCCCGACAGGACCGACAGGTCGGAGTGGCAGACGCCCGTCGCCTTGACCTTGACCTTGACCTGGTCGGGACCGGGCTCGGTCGTCGTGGCGTCGTCGCGCAGATCGAGCTCCTCGTCACCGACCTGGCGTAGGACCGCGGCTCGCACCGTGCACACCTCCATGGCAGGGCCGACGGGAGCGCCGGCCGACGATGTGGCGCCCGGGCCGGACGCCGATGTGGCCCCCGGTCGGGGCGCCGGGACTACTCCTCGAGGGTCAGCGCGGCCTTGGGGCAGGACCGTACGGCGTGCCGGACGCGGTCGAGCAGCTCGGCGGGTGGGTGCGGCTCGACGATGTGCAGGACATCGTCGTCATCGAGGTCGAACACCTCGGGCACCAGCCCCACGCACACGCCGTTGGCCTCGCATACCAGCGGATCGACTCGTACTTCCATGGCTCCCTCGCTCAGGTGAGCTTGCGATGGTCCCAGGACGCGACGCTCGTCGGCTCGACGATGTAGGCGTGGCGCTTGGCCGCGGTCTGCTCGACGAACGGGGCGATGGCGTCGTCGTCCTCAAGATCCATCATCCTGCGGACCACTTCGGTGCCAACATACCGAACGTCGTTCGGTTCGGTAAGGGCCCGGACCGTGCCGTACAGCATCAGCCCGCACAGCTCGAAGTATTCCTCGCCCGCCTCGATGAGACAGGTCACCCGAGGGTCGCGGCGCAGGTTGTGCGCCTTCCGCGAGGTCCGGTAGGTCCAGAACGCGATCTTGTCGTCGACCAGTCCGTAGAACATGGTGACCAGGTGTGGGGTGCCGTCGCGGTTGATGGTCGCCAGCTGGAGTTTCTTCTGCTCCTTGAGGAGCGTGGCGACCTCGTCATCCGTCATCGCGACACGGGAGCGCTGACTCACGCCAGAAAGTAGAACACGTTTCAGTCAGTGGCGGCAAGGGGCGCGGTGCGACCGCGCTCCCAAGCGGTCGCACCGCGCTCCCAAGCGGTCGCACCGTCGGCCGGTGCGGCGGGTCAGAACGCCACGCCGCACCGGAGGATCACGTTCGCGTACGGGGTCGCCTCGCCCGTCCGGACCACGAGCTTGACGGCGTGCGCGAGCAGCTTCAGCTCCTCGTGCGGCACGTACGTCAGGGCGGGCAGCCGGTCGTCGAGGAGGGCGTGGCACTCGGGGTTGCCGCCCACGACCTCCTCCGCCGCGATCGCGCCCTCGACGACCAGCTCCGTCAGGATCCCGTCGAGCACCTCGGCGAAGCCGGGGATGCCCGGCAGGAACGCGAGGTCCACGACCTCGACGTCGGCCGGGATCGGCATGCCGCTGTCGCAGATCAGCACCTGGTCGGTGTGCCCGAGCCGGGCCAGGGCGCCCGAGAGGGCGCCGTTGAGGATTCCCGCGCGCTTCACATGTCCTCCAGGTCCCCAAGGCGCGGGAACGAGCTCTGGGCACCGGCCACGCGCACGGCGGCCGCGCCGACGCGGGCCGCGAAGCGCGCGGCCTCCGCGAGGTCGTCGCCCTGCGCCAGCCGCCACGCCAGGGCCCCGGTGAACGCGTCCCCGGCCCCCGTCGTGTCCACGGCCTCGACGCGCGGGCTCGGGACCTCGGTCACGCCGCTGTCGTCGGCGACGACCGCGCCCTCCGCGCCCTTCGTGATCACGACGGAGCGCGGGCCGCGCGCCAGCAGCCCGGCCGGGTCGCTCGCGCCGAGGAAGGCGGCCTCGTGCTCGTTGACGACGAGCGGGTCGCACAGCGCGAGGAGCTCGTCCGGGACCTCGGTGGGCGGCGACAGGTTGACCACCACACGGGCACCGGCGTCGTCGGCGGCGAGCGCGGCGGCCAGCACGGCCTCGAGGGGGATCTCCAGCTGGAGCGAGACCACCGAGGCGTCGGCGATCAGCGGCCTGGCCGCCGTGACGTCATCCTCGGTGATCCGGCCGTTCGCCCCGGGGGAGACGATGATGCTGTTGTCACCGTCGGGGTCCACCGTGATCAGCGCGACCCCGCTCGGGCCCGGTGTGGTGAGGAGGTGGGCGATGTCCACGCCGTCCTCGCGCAGGGCGTCTCGCAGGAAGACGCCCTGGCCGTCGGTGCCGGCGCGGCCGAGGAAGGCCACCCGGCCGCCCAGCCGGGCGGCGGCGACGGCCTGGTTGGCCCCCTTGCCGCCCGGATAGGTCGCCAGGTCCGAGCCGAGGACGGTCTCCCCGGCCGCCGGGCGCCGGTCGACGCGGACCACGAGGTCCGCGTTGACCGAGCCGACGACCAGCACGTCGTAGGTCTTGTCCGGCATCAGGCTCCGTTCGTGAACTGGGCGACATTGTCCTTCGTGGCCACCTTCACGGGGACGGCCACGTTAGCGTCGATCTTGCCGCCCTTCGCGGCCTTCACGGCGGACTGTACGGCCAGCTGACCCAGGAGCACCGGCTGCTGGGCGACGTCGGCGGTCAGCGTGCCCGCCTGGATGGCCTTGATCCCGTCCGGCGTACCGTCGAAGCCGACCACCTTGACCTGCTTGCCGGCCTTCCCGCCCAGCGCCTTGATCGCGCCCAGCGCCATCTCGTCGTTGGCCGCGAACACGCCGGTGATGTCGGAGTGCGCCTGGATCAGGTTGGTCATGACGTCGAGGCCCTTGGTCCGGTCGAAGTCGGCGGGCTGCTGCGCGACGACCTGGATGCCGGGGAACGCCTTGATGCCCTCGGCGAAGCCCTGCTGCCGGTCCCGGGCGGCGGAGGTGCCCGCCGTGCCCTGCAGGACGGCGACCTTGCCCTTGCCGCCGAGCGCCTTGCCGAGCTCCTGCGCCGCCAGCTTGCCGCCGGCGACGTTGTCGGACGCGACGGTCTGGGCGGCGTCCGCGCCGGTCACACCGCGGTCGGCGGCGATCACGGGGATCTTGCTGCGGTCGGCGGCCTTGACCGCCGGCGCGGCGGCCGAGGAGTCGACCGGGTTGATGATGATCGCCTTCATGTTCTGGCTGACGAAGTTCTGCACCTGGTTGACCTGCTGCGAGGCGTCGTTCTGGGCGTCCGTGACCGTGATCTTGACGCCCTCCTTCTTCGCCTCCGCCTCGGCGCCCTGGCGCAGCTGCACGAAGTACGGGTTGTTCAGCGTGGAGACGGACAGGCCGAGCTTGATGTCGCCGCCACCGCCGCCGGTGGAGGAGCTCTTGTTGCAGGCCGTGAGGCCGAGGGCGAGGACCGCTCCGGCGGCCGCCACCGCGGCCGGCTTGATGAACTGCATGATGGTGAGACCTTTCTTGATTCTTCAGCGGGTCTGGCGGCGGCGCAGCGTGTCGAGGAGCACCGCGAGGGCGATGACGACCCCGATCACGACCTGCTGCCAGAAGGCGGAGACCGACAGGAGGTTCAGGCCGTTGCGGAGCACGGCGAGGATGAGAGCGCCGACGAAGGTGCCGAGGGCCTTGCCCTTGCCGCCGGACAGGCTGGCGCCGCCGATGACGACCGCGGCGATCGCGTCCAGCTCGTAGCCGAGGGCGGCCTGCGGCTGGGCCGACGCGAGCCGGCTGGCCAGCACGATGCCGGCGATGGCGGCGAATCCGCCCGCCAGGGCGTACGTGATGAGCTTCTGCCGGGTGACCTTGATCCCGGACAGCCGGGCGGCCTCCTCGTTGCCGCCGATCGCGTACATCGCGCGGCCGGCGTACGTGCGGTTCAGCACGACGGCGGTGATGACGCCCATCACGAGCATCACGATCACCGGCACGGGCAGGTAGCTGCCGATCGTGTCGCCGAGGTGCGACACCGAGTCGGGCAGGGCGATGGGGCTGCCCTGGGAGATGACGAGGCCGAGGCCGCGCGCCACGCCCTGCATGGCGAGCGTGGCGATGAACGGCGGCAGCTTCCCGTACGTGATCAGCGCGCCGTTGACGAGGCCGCACGCGATGCCGACGAGCAGCGCGAAGCCGGTGGCCAGCGGCCAGGGCATCCCGTTGCTGGTGGCGGTCCAGGCGAGGACGACCGCCGAGAGGGCCGCGACCGCGCCGACCGACAGGTCGATGCCGGCCGAGATGATGACGAAGGTCTGCCCGAAGGCGAGGATCGCGGTGACCGCCGCCTGGACGCCGACGTTGAGCAGGTTCGTCACCGTGAGGAAGTCGCCGGACAGCAGCGTCAGGGCGACGACCAGGACGATGAGGCCGATGAGCGAGCCGTTCTCGCTCAGTACGGAACCGCCCTTGCGCAGGCGCAGGACTCCCGTTGTCATGCTGTCTCCTCCAATTCGCCGACGGCGAGCGCCATCACCGAGTCCTGGGTCGCGTCGGCGGCGCTGAGCTCGCCGGCGAGCCTGCCGCGCGCCATCACGAGCACCCGGTCGCTCATGCCCAGCACCTCGGGGAGGTCGCTGGAGATCATGAGCACCGCGTGCCCGGCGGCGGTGAGCGAGTTGATGAGCTGGTAGATCTCGACCTTCGCGCCGACGTCGATGCCGCGCGTCGGCTCGTCGAGGATGAGGACCTTCGCCTCGGCCAGCAGCCACTTGCCGATGACGATCTTCTGCTGGTTGCCGCCGGACAGCGTGCGGACCTCCTGGGTGAGGCCGCTCATCCGCACGCCGAGCTGCTCGGCGACCTTGGCGGCGGCCTTGGTCTGGCCCGCCCGGTCGACGAACCCGGCGTGCGTCGCGTGGCGCATCGTCACCAGGCCGAGGTTCTCCCGGATGTCCGCGCCGAGGACGAGCCCCTGGCCCTTGCGGTCCTCCGGCACCAGGCCGAGCCCCGCCTCCATGGCGGTGGTGACGTCGCCGCGGCGGAGCCGCCGCCCGTCGACGAGGACCTCGCCGTAGTCGTAGTGGTCCGCGCCGAAGATCGCCCGCACCACCTCGGTACGGCCGGCGCCGACCAGCCCGGCCAGGCCGACGACCTCGCCGGCGCGCACCTCGAAGGACACGTCCTCGAAGACGCCCGTACGGGTGAGGCCGCGGACCTCCAGCAGCGGAGCGCCCCGCGTGGAACGTTCCCGTGGGTACTGCTGGTCGATGGAGCGGCCGACCATCAGGCGTACGAGGTCGTCCTCGGGCGTGTCGGCGGGTACCTCGGCGACCGACGCACCGTCCCGCAGCACCGTGACCCGGTCGCCGACCTGGGCGATCTCCTCCAGGTGGTGGGTGATGAAGATGATCGCGACGCCCTGCTCCTTGAGCTGCCGGACGATCGTGAACAACCGCTCCACCTCGGTGGTCGTGAGCACGGCGGTCGGCTCGTCCATGATCAGCACCCGGGCGTCGAGGCCGAGCGCCTTGGCGATCTCCACCATCTGCATCCGCGCGATGCCGAGGGTCTCCAGCGGCGCACGCGGGTCCGCGTCCACGCCGACCCGGTCGAGCAGCTCCTGGGCGTGGGCGTACATCGCCTTCTTGTCGACGAACCCGAAGCGCCGGGGCGGCCGGCCGAGCATGAGGTTCTCCGCCACGGTCAGCTGGGGCACCAGGTTGAACTCCTGGTAGATGGTGGCGATGCCGAGCCGCTGGGCGTCCTCGGCGGTGCGGATCGCGGTCTCCCGGCCGTCCACGAAGATCGTGCCCTCGTCCGGATGGTACGCGCCGGACAGCATCTTGATCAGCGTGCTCTTGCCCGCGCCGTTCTCGCCGAGGAGGACGTGCACCTCGCCCGGCCGCAGGTCGAAGTCGACGCCGTCGAGCGCCACGACCCCGGGGAACCGCTTGCGCAGCCCGCGCACCC
The DNA here is from genome assembly GCF_040655075.1 of Actinoallomurus sp. NPDC050550. Classification (NCBI taxonomy): domain Bacteria; kingdom Bacillati; phylum Actinomycetota; class Actinomycetes; order Streptosporangiales; family Thermomonosporaceae; genus Actinoallomurus; species Actinoallomurus sp. NPDC050550. The sequence goes on from NZ_JBFAJC010000027.1 coordinate 71,521, forward strand.
GCAGGATCTCCTCTGTCATCGGGTCTCCGTTTCTCCGCAGGAGCGGCGGATCACGAGCCGGGCCGGCAGGACCACCGACTCGACGGGGCGGCGCTCGACGCGGCTCAGGAGCACCTGGACCGCGCGCCGTCCGAGCTCTTCGGCGGGCTGGGTGATCGCGGTGATCGGCGGGTCCAGGTGCACGAACCAGGCCACGTCGTCGAACGAGGCCAGCGCGACGTCGCCCGGGATCCGCAGCCCGCGCGCCCGGATTTCGTCCAGGGCGCCGAGCGCCATGAGGTTGTCTCCCGCGAAGATCACTTCGGGAGGTTCGGGCAGGTCGAGGAAGCGGGCCGCGATGGCCCGGCCGCTGGCCGCCTGGAAGTCACCCGCTTCGAGGTACTCGTCGCGGATGTCGAGACCGCGTTCTCGCATCGCGTCCAGGAACGCCCGCGTCCGCTCCCGGCCGGTGGACAGCAGCTCCGGCCCGGAGATGAACGCGACCCGGCGGTGGCCGAGCCGGTGGATGTGCCGGACGAGGTCGTGGATGGCCGCGGTGCCGTCGGCGCGCACGGCCGGCACGTCCAGGCCGGGGAGCGTGCGGTCGAGGAAGACGAGGGGACTGCCCGCGCGGACGCAGTCCTCGACGAGCGGGGTCGTCTCCGCGGTCGGGCAGATCAGCAGGCCGTCGACCCGCTGCTCGAGGAGCGTGCGCACGTAGTGGTCCTGCTGCTCGGGGCGCTCGTCGGCGTTGCCGATGACGACCGTGTACCCGGCCGCCCGCGCCTCGTCCTCGACCGCCCGGGCCATCGCGGCGAAGAACGGGTTGAGGATGTCGCCGATGATCAGCCCGAGCGTCCGGGTGGCCTCGGTGCGCAGCGAGCGGGCGACGCCGTTCGGCGTGTAGCGCAGCGCCCGCATGGCCGCCACGACCTTCTCCCGGGTCTCCTCGCTGACGCGCGGACTGTCGTTGAGCACGCGCGACACCGTGGCGACGGAGACGCCGGCGTGTGCGGCGACGTCCTTGATGCCGGCCATCGGCCCTCCTCATCCGCACTGTGGAAACGATTACACGGACTATATGGAAACGATTACATGATCGACATGTGACCTGGCTCACATTAGGGGCGAATGGGGAGCCAACGGTCGCGGCGGATAGGGTGCCCGGGGTGACCAGCCAGGCGACGAACCACGTGCCGACAGCCGACGGGCGGCCGCCCGTGACCGACGTGCCGATGCCGGCCGACCTGCGCCGCGCCGCCGAGGCCGCCAAGGGCTTCATGCCGGCGCCGGAAGGGCTCGCGCTGTACGAGACGGCCCTGGAGTACGGTGCGCGCGGGCCGATCCTCGAGGTCGGCAGCTACTGCGGGAAGTCGGCCGTCTACCTCGGAGCCGCCGCCCGTACGGCCGGCTCCACGGTGGTCACGGTCGACCACCACCACGGCTCGGAGGAGAACCAGTCGGGCTGGGAGCACCACGACCCCGCCCTCGTCGACCCGACGACGGGCCGGATGGACACCCTCCCGGTGTTCCGCCGGACGATCGCCGCCGCCGGCCTCGAGGACCACGTCATCGCGATCGTCGGCGAGTCCGGCGCCGTCGCGGCGCTGTGGGCGCGGCCACTGGCCATGGTGTTCATCGACGGCGGCCACGCCGAGGATCTCGCCCAGGCCGACTACGACGGCTGGGCGCCGCACGTCATGCCGGGCGGCGCCCTCGTCTTCCACGACATCTTCCCCGACCCCGCCGACGGCGGTCAGGCGCCGTACCACGTCTACCAGCGGGCCCTCGCCACCGGGCAGTGGACCGAACGCCGCGTCGAGGGCTCCCTCCGCGTCCTGGAGCGGTCCTGACCCTCAGCTCTGCGCGCGCCGGACGAACACCGCGAACACCGCGGTGACCATCGTCATCGCACCGATGACGACGAGCTGGGTGTGCATCCCGGCGATCAGCGAGCCGTTGGCATCAGAGGGAAGGGCCAGGGCGTACAGGACGGACGTTCCGACGGCGCTGCCGATGAGCTGCCCGCCCTGGTGCAGCCCGCCCGCGGTGCCCGCGAGGCGTGTCGGGGAGTGCCCGAGGACCGCTGCGGCCGCGGTGGGGATCACCAGGCCCAGACCGAGCCCGGCGAACGGCAGCCACGGCCACACGGCGGTGTAGGACGAGTGTGCTCCGAGGGTGGACAGGCCGAAGGCCGCGACCATGGTGAGCAGCAGCCCGATGACGAGCGGAGGCCGCGGCCCGGCCCGCCCGCCGACGGCGGCCGCCACGCCCGCGCCGACGATGTACGCCAGCGTCATCGGCAGCACTCCCACCGCCGTGGACACCGGTGACCTGTGGAGAACGACCTGCAGATAGATCGTCAGCAGGAAGTACAGGCCGTTCAGCGCGGCGAAGCCGATCGCCGTGAGGCCGATCGCCGCCGGGAGCGACGGGGAGGCCAGCAGGACCGGAGGACGGCCGCGCCGCATCTGCGACTCCACGATCCAGAAGATGACCACCAGCAGTACGGCACCCACGAGCAGCACGCCCGTCACCACGCCGTTCGACACGCGGACACGTATCACCGCGAAGGTCAGCACGAACAGCGCAGCCGACAGGAAGACCATCCCGGGCCCGCTGAACGACGCCGCCGTGTCGCCGCGCGATTCCCGGCCGGCGACCAGGACGATCAGGGCGGCGAGGATGCCCACCGCCGCCGGGAGGACGAACACGAACCGCCACGCGAGCTCGGAGATCACGGGCCATGCCATGAACACGCCGGCGAGCGCCGCGCCGCCGGTCACGGCGCCCCAGATCCCGGTGGCGACGTTCAGCCTGACGCCGGAGAAGGCCTCCCGGACGAGCCCCAGACCGGCCGGCAGCGCAAGGCCCGCCGCGACGCCCGCCACGAGGCGCAGCGCGATGAGCACCCCGACGGCGGGCGAGAGGGCCGCCAGGAAGGTGGCCGCCGCGCACGCGGCCGTACCGATGACGAAGAGTTTCTTGCGCCCGAACCGGTCGGCGAGCCACCCGCCGACGACGACCGGCAGCGCCAGCCCCAGGAGTTGCGCGTTCGCGACCCAGGTCAGCTCACCGACGCTGACGTGCATGTCTCGCTGGATCGCGGGGAGCGCGAGGTTCACCCCGCTCGCGGGCAGCGAGTTCGCCAGCACGCCCAGAACCACGCCGATCAGCGCCACCCACGGAACGCCGCGAGAAGCCGCCGGGGACGGGGCCGCGGCCTGGGTGGTGCCGCCTGCGGCGGTCATCCCCTGGGTGAGCAGTGTCGTGACGTCACCGTGCTGCGCGCTGGGCGGCGCGCCCAGCAGGTGCATGAGAGCCTGGACGGCGGTCGGCCGCCGCCGCGGGTCCTTCTCCAGGCAGGCGGCTACCAGCCCCGCCAGCCACGGAGGCAGCCCGTTCAGATCCGGGGCGCCGTACAGGATCCCGTGCATCACCGACGGAACCGAGTCGCCCGCGAAGGCCCGGCGGCCGGTCGCCGCGAACACCATCGTCAGGCCCCACGCGAACATGTCGGCGGCCGGCCCGATCGCCCCATTCGCCAGCTGCTCCGGCGCCATGTACGCGGGCGTGCCGACGACCTGGCTCGTCATCGTCGCGTCGGAGTCCAGTACCCGCGCGATGCCGAAGTCGATGACGCGGGGACCGCCCGGCCCCATGATGACGTTCGCGGGCTTGAAATCCCGGTGCACGATCCCGGCCTGGTGGATCGCCGCGAGCGCGGTCGCGCTGCCGATCGCGAGCCGCAGCAGGTCGGGCTCGGCGAGCCGGCCCAGCTCCTGCAGCGCCGGGCCCGGTACGAACTCGCTCACGATGTACGGCTGGTCGCCGGCGACGTTCGCGTCGACCACCGGCGCGGTGCAGAACCCGGGGACCCTCTCGGCGGCCGACAGCTCCCGTACGAACCGCGACCGCGCCTTGGCGTCACCGCTGAGCTGGGCGCGCAGCAGCTTGATCGCCACCTGGCGTCCGGCCGCGTCCGCCGCGAGGTAGACCACGCCTTGGCCGCCCTCCCCGAGGCGTGCCGTCAGCGTGTAGTCGCCGAGCCGTGGGGGATCGCTCGGGAGCAGCGCTGCCGTCATTCCGTCCTCCGGAGGGGTCAGCCGTTCGGCCGTCGGCCATGGGCCGAATCCGATCTTTATCAGAAACGGGCCGACGGCGACCATATCGGCACGCTCCGCATCCGACCGGATCCGGACGCCGCTCCGGAGCGCCGGTCAGGCGCCGAGCGCGGCGCGGACGTCCATCAGCGCGAAACCGAGCAGGTTCAGGCCCCGCCACTCCGCCGGGCGCAGCGCCTCCGGCTGGGACGCCGACAGCCCGATTCCCCAGATGGTGTCGTACGGGCTGGCCTCCACGAGCACACGGTCGCCCGTGCCCAGCAGGAAGCCGCGCAGCGCGGAACTCTGCCCGAACTTCGCCTCGTTGGCCGCGACGACCAGGCCGTACCGCTGCTCGGCCCACGTCTCCTCGTCGAACCCGCGCACCTTGCGCCCTGCGCCCTTGGCCTTGCCCGGGTCATCGTCGGCGAGCACGCGCTTCTCCGCCTCGGCATCCCCGAACAGCCGAGCCTTCCCGGCCATCATGTAGTGCTCGGCGGTGGCATACCGCACGCCGTCCACCGTGAACGGCGCCGGATACCACTGACTCAGGCAACTCTTGCCGACACCGCCGCCCTTCGGCGGCCGATGCCCCCAGAACAGCAACAGCTCCGGTAGTTCGCCCTGCTCTTCCAGCCGGACCAGATCCTCGACGCGCATACCGCCCGATGCTGGCGGACCCGGCCGCCCGCCGCAATCCGATTCCCGGCGAAGCGGCGCGTCGTACCCCTCGAGCGGACCCCACCTGCCCCGGCACCGTCTCGCTCAGCGACAGCGACCCCTCGGTGGACAGCCACCTGAGCAAGGCCCAGCTCCTCCAGTCGTTCGGCCGCTACGCCGGCACCTCCTGAGCCCTCGGCTGGGGGCGCTGGCCGGCCTTCACCTCCGGGTGGACCGGAGGAAGACCGTGGCGAATACCAGTGCGAACGCCACCAGCGCACAGGTGAAGGTCAGCCCCGCGTACTGGGCGGGGGCGTCGATCGTGCCGGTGAAGCCGAGGGCGGTCCAGATGGTGCGCCGCAGGCCCATCGAGATCGGCAGGGCGAGCGCGCCCGCGGTCGCCGCGACGGAGGCGGCGTGCCGCAGTGGTCCTGTCGGTGCGGGCCGGCCGGTGAGGCACAGCAGCGTGTCGCTGATGACCGCGAAGGCGAACATGCCGCCCGCGAACCATGCGGTCTCGATGAAGAACAGCGCGCTGAACCCATCCTCTTGGGCTTGCGAGCCGGCTACTCCTACGCCGCCCACCAGGCTGGCCACCACGACGAGGACCGTGAAGCGCCGACGGACCCAGGCGGGGGCGTCGGTGCGTGCCATCCAGCCGGAAACCCACCCGAACATCCGCGGCAACCTCTGCCCGAGCAGGTCGGCGAGAAGTTGTGCGTCCTCCAGCCAGTCGCCGCCGTCCTGTCCGCCGTTCCGGTCGGGCAGCAGGCGCCGCGCCCGGGAGTGGAACAACCAGGTGAGAATGGTCGGTACGGCGACCACACCGAGGGTGCCGATCAGCCAGGGCGTCCCTGAATCCCACAGCCTGCGCTGGGCACGGGTGGCGAACGCGATCCAGTCGGCGGAATAGGTCACCGAACGAGCAGTGTGGCGAGGCCGGCGGCGCGGAGCAGCTGGGTGACCCGGTAGAGCGGCTGCGGTTCGCTGCGCCGGCACAGTGGAATGCGCAGCAGGACGAGAAGGACGAGGATCGGCACACAGAAGACCGTGAACGTCACGACTGCGTCGTAGGGGTCGTCCTGCCAGGGGCTGCCGTTGCGGACGGATTTCACCTGCGTGGTCACATAGCCGAACACGGCGAACAGGATCGCGTTCAGCACCGCGGCCGCGAGAGCCGTCCGTACCGCCGGCCGCGCCCGATGCCCCACCGGCAGGCTTTCGCTGTCAACAACCGTCACGTGGACCACTCCATGTGCGCGATCGGGATCGTATGGTCTCCGGGACGCACTAACTGTTGACGTCCTGGCGCAGGAAGACCACCAGTGCCCCGATTTCCAGGATCAGGAAGGGGATGTACGCGTGGCCGAAGAGGGTGAGGGCCCCGATCCCGATCAGAAGCTCGCCGGCCACGGCGGCGTCGTGCGAAACCGTCGGGGTCTTGCTCTGCACCGCGCTCGCCACGTATCCCATCACCCCCGCGACGACGCAGAACACGACCCCGAGGGTGAGCGAAGCGGCGAGCTTCCCAAGGAACACCTCGCTGCGCCTCGGCCGCGCTATGAGCCAGGGCCGGATCGTACCGCCGCTGAAATCGCCCCCGGCGACCACTGCGGCGCGGCACATGAAGATCGAGGCCACGACCATTCCGGCCTGCTGGAATCCGCCCAGCGGGGTCTGGTGCTGCGGCTTGTAGTTGAACATCAGGAAGCCCAGTAGCGCCAGGCCGAAGAGCATCAGCAGGAGATGGGCTCGGTTGCAGATCCAGCGCGTTGGTCGGCTCGTCCAGCAGCAGGACCGCCGGGGAGGCGAACAGCGCGGCGCCGATCGCCACCCGCTGCCGGTAGCCCTGGGAGAGCGTCTTGACGCGCTTGCCCAGCACGTCGTCGATCTCCATCAGCTCGGCCACCTCCTTCAATTCGGAGGCGGGCGCGCCGGTCAGGACGCGCTGGATCTCAAGATTGCGGCGCACCGACATCCCCGGGTACAGGGCCGGGCCCTCGATCATCGCGGAGAGGGGGCGTTTCCCGTCGCCGACCCGCATCGTCACCGAGCCTTCGGTGGGACGGACCAGCCGTGTCAACACGCGCATGGTGGTCGATTTGCCGGCGCCGTTGAGGCCGACCAACGCGGTGACCTGACCCCGCTTGGGGGCCCAGTCCAGGGCATCGACGGCAACCGCCGTGCCGAACTTCTTCGTCATCCCCGCAAGGAGAACGGGCGACTCGTTTTCTACTATGCCCCAGATACTACACGTCGCGTAGTACTCGTCGCGTACTAATCGACGCGAACCATCGGCGTCCGCGCCATGGAGACCGTGCGAGTGGCGCCATCGACGGCGCCCGATGAGACCGTGGCCGGCGGGGTCGCCAGCCGCCGGGATCCGTGCAGGCGGGGCAGGGCGCTTCGACGATTCCCAGGGACGCCGCGGCAGCGGCGCTACTTGACGGTGGGTGCCAAGTACTGGACGATGTCCGTCAAGTAGGCGTGACCGAGTCGTCGGGCGCGCAGAGCTGCCGGGAGGCCGACCATCCGCACCGAGCTCATCGACCAGTTGACCCGCCTCATCGACGTCCGGCTGCTCGATCCGCTGGAGATCCTCCTCGACGGCGACGACGCGGTGGAGGCACTGCGCCGTACGGTCCGGGCGCGGGCGGAGGCCTGGGCGGACCGGATGCTCGACGGGGACGAGCAGACCGCGACGCACGCGATCGTGCGGGTCGTCGCGACGCTCTACCCCGGTGACGGGCCGTTCGATCCGCCCGCCGAGTGGTGGCGCACGCCGCTGGGTCAGGTCGTCGTCCGGCGGGTCGGGCATCCGACCGTGCAGGCGGTGTCGTACTCGGTCGCCGGCGCGATGCTCGGCATCACCCGGCAGGGCGTCCACGACCTGGTGACGCGGGGCAAGCTCGAACGCCACCCGGACGGCGGCGTGACGCCCGCGTCCGTACGCGATCGCCTGAACCGGCGGTCTCCCACCTCATGAGAGGAACCCCCATGCACGTCCCGATCGCGACCCACGACTTCGGCGGGCCGGGTACGCCCCTGCTCCTGCTGCACGGGGCCGGCGCCAACCTGGCGACGATGGAGCCCTTCGCGCGTGAGCTGTCGGCGCGCTTCCGTGTGGTCACCCTCGACCTGCGCGGACACGGCGAGTCCGGTGACGGGCCGTGGGAGTGGGCGGCGGTGCTCGATGACCTCGAAACCGTCGTCCGCGACCTCGACCTTGGTGCGCCCGCGGTCGTCGGCTGGTCGCTGGGCGGCATGCTCGCCGCGCTGTGGGCCGACCGCCACCCGGAGTGCCCGCTGGCGGTCAGCATCGACGGCACCCCGCCGCCGGGCCGCCCGGACCAGCTCGACGGCCTCGACCCCGCGCGGGCGGAGACGGAGCTCGACCGGCTGCGGGCCGCGTTCGCCGGCGTGTCCGCAGCGTACTCTCAGCCGCTGTCGCCCGAACAGGTCGACGCGGCCCTGGAAGGACAGCGGGCCATGGCGCGGCGGCACAACGCATCCGAGGAGATGGCGGTCGAGGGCGTCCGGCGCAACCTCGTCACCCGGGACGGGGAGACCTGGATGCGGCCCTCCCCGGACGTCCTCGACGGGCTCCGTACGGCGTTGGACACGCTCGACGTCATCCCGGTCTACGACCGGGTGCGGTGTCCGCTCCTGGTCGCGGTCGCCACGGAGGACCTGCCGGAGCAGCAGCCGTTCCAGGAGCTGTACGCCGCCTACCGGCGCGGCTTCGAGAAGCGCCTGAGGGCAGTGGCGGAGGCGAATCCCGCGGTACGCGTCGTTCGCGTGGAGGGGGCGAGCCACGCGATGGTCGCCGAGCGGCCCGCCGAACTGGCCAAGCTGATCGGCGCGTTCGCGGACGAGGGTTAGTTCAGGGCCAGGGGCTCGTTCACCGGGACCGGCCTTGAACGTGGCGAGAGTCGGACTCGCTGCTCGGCCTGGGGGTTTCGCCGAGTTGCTGGAGGGCGAGTCGCGCAGCGGAGATTCCGACCTCGGCGAGCAGTCCGGGCGCGGCGGACTGGTCTGTGGCCACGGTGAGGGTATCGCCGCGGCTGACCGCTGGGCGGTCGTGCCATGTTGTCCCGGGCAGGTCGATGGCCCCGGTGCAGTCCGTGCGTATGGTGCCGCGGTGCCACTGCACCGCGGCGCGCCAGCCAGGCCAGGTCTGGTCGAGAAGACGCTGCACTCGGCGTTCGGCGTCGGTTTTCCGCTCGTCTGGGGCGCATGCGGCGGAGATCTGCATGAGTTCATGCCCGGGCGGGGCCAGAGTGGGGTCGGCGAGGCTGTAGCGGGCGGCGTAGATCCGGTCGTCCAGGTCCATTACCCGGAACCAGCCCGGGCCGCCGTCGGCCCGCAAGCCCAGGTCGAACGTTGCCACCCGGGCGCTGGGCCAGGTGAGCGAGCTGTCGCCGGTCAACTGGCGCGCTGTGGCGAGGCTGGTGGCGAGGATCGTCGGGCCCGCGGGCAGGGTGGGTACCCGTGTCCGGGTGCTTATCCGCGCGCCGAGACCGGCGGCTCGCTCGGCAAGAAGATCGACCAGGGTGGACCATCCCCCGGCCACGTACCGGGCGCCGCCGGCAAGCGTCCGGCGGAGGCGCTGGTGGGCGAACTCGGCCGAAAGCCGCCCGGGGTCGTGGTCGAAGCTGAAGATGAAGGCCACTCCGACGATCGCCTCAGCCGTCTTCGCGTCGACGTGCCGGAGCAGCCATGCGCGGAACGATTCCTGTGGCGGTGCCTCGGCGGGCAGGGCGGCGATGGCCTCGCTGAGCTCGGCCGGCCACGGGCCGAACCGGCCTCCGGCCCGGACGAGGCCGGGAAGGCGCGGTGCCTCCACGATGGGCGGCGTAAGGCCGCGGTGTTCCAGCCACGCCCACCATGGCCCGTCCACATAGATCGCGTGGGGACCGGCGTTGGCCCGGTAGGGAGCTGCCAGCGAGCGTGCTCGCCCGCCTGGCCGGGAATGTGCCTCGGCAACGGTCACCTGCCAGCCGTGTTCGGCTGCCTCGATGGCGGCGGTGAGCCCGGTGAGCCCCGCGCCGATGATCGTCAGGTCTGGTTCCACAAGAGGGTCCCTTCTGTGCGGCGTCCTCCAAACGGGAAAGTGGCGGGGAACCTTTGGGAGGTTCCGGCTAACTTTCCTGACGTGGACCCGGAGAACGTCGCGGCGGCTCAGCAGGGGGACGCGCTCGCGTTGGACCGGCTTCTCGACGAGCTGGCCCCCTATGTCCGCCGACTGTGCGCACGGATCGCCCCGGCGGCGGCCGACGATGCGGCACAGGAGGCCCTGCTGGAGATCTTCCGGGGCCTGCCTTCGCTGCGCGCCCCTGAGGCGATCATGACCTGGGTACGGTCGGTCACCGTCCGGACGGCGATCCGGCTCACCCGCCGCCATGACCTGGAGGTGCCTGCGGAGGGAACGCTCATCGACCGCCACGACTCCTCTCGCGAAGGGCTGGTGGACATCGATGATGCCCTGGCGCGTCTGCCGGTCTCCCAGCGCGTCGTGCTGGTCCTGCGCACCCGGGAAGGCCTCAGCGAACAAGAGATCGCCGCCACTTTGGGGATCCCGGCGGGAACCGTGAAATCCCGGTTGCATCGAGCCAGGGCCGCGTTCCGGGAGGAGTGGGAATCGTGAACGAACCCGTGGCGCTCCCCGACATCGACCCGATCGACCGCCTCGCCGTTCTCGCGGCCGGCCTGCCCGGCGCCGCAGTCCGGCAGCGCCGCGTCGCCGCCCCCTTCGACGCTGTGTGGCAGGTCATCGCGGACCTGGAACACGCCCTCCCCAGCTACGAACCCGGTGTCGCCCACGTGCGCGTCATCGAGCGGCGCGGCGAGTTTCTGCGCCTTCTGGTGCGAGACACCGCCGACCGCGAAGAGGCGATGGACGCCAGGCTCCGGCCAGGCTGGTGCCTGATGCAATCCGCCACCGTCGTCGTCGCCTTCGCCGCGCGCAGCCTGGGCGGCGAGACCCTGCTGGCCCATCTTGAACATCGGCGCGCGCAGACCCCGGCGGCCGGCCGAAGCCGGCCACAAGACCGCCGCGCCGCCCTCGCGAAAATCGACCAGGAGCTCCGCACAATCGAAAGACTCGCCACCCACGATGAGAGGTAGTGGACGTTCTCGCCGACGAGGTACCAGCGTCCGGTGAGGCCCTAGTTCAGCGCCAGGGACTCCGACTCGCAGCCGCAGGCGACCGGGTCGGCGGGTTCGGAGGGGCCGAGGGGGCGGCCGTCGACCTCTTTGAACAGGCGTGCGGCGGGGGAGGCGTCGGCGAGGGCGTCGGCGGCGAGGATGACGGCGGCGGCCGTGTAGGTCGAGCGGTCGCCGGGGAAGTGCCGCCGGTTGGCGAACTGCCAGCCGGTCCAGTACGAGCCGTCGTCGTGCCGGAGGTGCTGGATGGCGGCGAACAGGTCGCGGGCGCGGGCGGTGTCGCCCATCGCGTCGAGGGCGAGCACGAGTTCGCTCGACTCCGCGCCGGTCACCCACGGCTGGTCGGAGACGCACCGGCAGCCGAGGTCGTCGACGACGAACGTCTCCCAGCCCTCGTCGATCCGGCGGTACGCCGCGTGGCCGCGCAGCGGGCCGCCGAGGACGGGGTAGTACCAGTCCATCGAGAACCGGTTCTTGTCGGCGAACGCCTCCGGGTGGGAGGCGACGATGTGGCCGAGCTGGTCGGCGGCGAGCTCCCAGTCGGGCTGGGGCTCGCCGAGATGTTCGGCGAGGGCGACGGCGCAGCGCAGCGACTGGTGGATCGACGAGCAGCCGGTGAGCAGCGCGTGGTCGTCGGGGGAGCCGTCCGGGTGCCGGATCCAGATGATCTCGCCGCGGGCGGTCTGCAGGCCGAGCGTGAACTCGATCGCGCGGCGCACCGTGGGCCACATCCGCTCCGCGAAGGCGATGTCCCCGGTGAGCGTCAGCTCGTGCCAGACGCCGACGGCGACGTACGCGGCGTGGTTGGACTCGCCGCCCGGTTCGGTGATCTCGCCCAGCACCCACTTGGCGGGCCAGGAGCCGTCGTCGCGCTGGTGCGCGCGCAGCCACGCGTACGCGCGGCGCGCCTCGGCGCGGAACCCGGTGGCGGAGAGCGCCATGGCGGCCTCGACGTGGTTCCAGGCGTCGACGTGGCCGGGGACGCCGTCGGTGGGCGCGAACCACGGGATGGCGCCCGAGGGCTCCTGCTGGGCGGCGATGGTGCGGGCGGTGGCGAGGATGTCGTCTGCGGTCAGGATTCCTGGTACGGCCTCAGGCCGCCGCATGCGCCTTCTCCTGCTCCTCGGTGACGGGGGCGGTGGGCTTGGTGAAGTAGACGACGACGCTCTTGCCGATGACCGGGTTCAGCACGCGTTCGGCGAGCCGGGTCGCGAGGGGGCGCTTCATGATGTCCCAGACGAGCACCTGGTGGTACGCCTTGGCGAGCGGGTTGCCGTCGTTGTTGACGCCGACCGCGCACTTGATCCACCAGTACGGCGCGTGCAGGCCGTGGGCGTGGTGGTGGCCGCCGACCTCGAAGCCGGTCGCCTTGAGCTTGGCCTCGAGCTCGGCGCGGGTGTAGATGCGCACGTGCCCGCCCGGGGCGGTGTGGTAGTCCTCCGACAGCGCCCAGCAGATGCGTTCGGGCAGCCACGAGGGCACGGTCACGGCGAGCTCGCCGCCGGGCTTGAGCACGCGCAGCAGCTCGGCCATGGCCGACATGTCGTCCGGGATGTGCTCGAGCACCTCGGCGGCGACGATCTTGTCGAAGGCGTCGTCGGGGAACGGCAGGCTCAGCGCGTCGCCGGTCACCGTGCGCGCCGACGCCCCTTCGGGCGGCTCGCCCTTCAGCTCCATCGCGGCGAACATCTTCGCCACCTCGGCCAGCTCCCGCTCGTCGCGGTCGAACGCGACGACGTTGGCACCGCGCCGGTAGAGCTCGAACGCGTGCCGCCCGGCGCCGCAGCCCATGTCGAGCACGTGCTCGCCGGGCGACACGCGGAACCGGTCGAAATCCACGGTCAGCAGGGTCATGCTCCTTCCGGGCGGTGCCCGTGTCGGCGGGCGATGGCGGCCTCGTACCGGCCTACGATGGCCCGCGCGACGGCGGACCAGGTGAACCGCTCCTGCACGCGCGCGTAGCCCGCCGCGCCGACCCGCTCGCGCTCCTCGGGGGAGTCGTGCAGTCGGCCGAGCACGCCCGCCAGCTCCTCGGCGTCGCCGGGCTCGACGAGGATGGCCGCGTCGCCGACGACCTCCGGCAGCGCGCCCGTACGGCTGGCGACGAGCGGGGTGCCCGAGGCCATGTGCTCGACGGCGGGCAGGGAGAAGCCCTCGTACAGCGAGGGCACGACCGCGATCTCGGCGCTCGCGAGGAGCTCGCCGAGCTCCTCGTCGGAGATGCCGGAGACGAACCGGACGCGGTCGCCGAGCGAAAGTTCGCCGACGAGCTTGTCGGTGGGGCCGCCGGGGGTGGGCTTGCCGACGACCACCACGTGGACGTCGCGTTCGGTGGCGAGCTTGGCGACCGCGCGCAGCAGCGTCGCGACGCCCTTGAGCGGGGAGTCGGCGCTGGCCACGGCGACGATGCGGCCGGGCACGCGCTCGCCGCGCGGGTGGAAGTAGCGGGTGTCGACGCCGAGCGGCAGGATGTGCACCTGCTCGGGTGGCGCCTGGAAGTCGCGGATGATGTCGCGCTTGGACGACTCGGAGACGGTGAGGATGGGGCCGATGCGCTGGGCGACCCGCGCCTGCATGGCGACGAAGCCGTACCAGCGGCGCTTGCCGAACCGCTCCTTGAGGCCCTTGGCCGCCTCGATCTCGATCCGGCGGTCCACGCTGATCGGGTGGTGGATGCTGGTGACGAGGGGCAGGCCGAGGCGGGGGATGGCGAGGTTGCCGTAGCCGAGCACCTGGTTGTCGTGCACGACGTCGAACATGTCGCGGCGTTTGCGCAGCTCGCGCAGCACCCGGAGGCTGAACGTCAGCGGCTCGGGAAAGCCGCCGGTCTTCATGTGCGCGAACTCCAGCACGTCGATCCAGTCGCGGTACTCCGACAACGCCGGCGTGCGGAACGGGTTCTCGTCGGCGTACAGGTCCAGGCTCGGGACCTTGTGCAGCACGATCTCGTCGCGGTCGAGCTCGGGGTACGGCTGGCCGGAGAAGACCTCGACGTGATGCCCGAGGTCGACCAGTTCCCGGGACACGTGCCGGAGATAGACGCCCTGGCCGCCGCAGTGCGGCTTGCTGCGGTAGGAGAGCAGGGCCACTCGCAACGGTTTGCCGACCTCACCCACGCGCCGCCCCTCCCGCAAGTGTCACTCCTGGTGAAGTTAGACCATAGCCTGACAGGGGTTACTGGCGGGTTGGTATTAGGCACGGAGTCCAAAAAGGTGGCGAAAGCCACTTTCGGCGTACCAGGGGATCACCCGCTGAATCGGACCGGCATCTCCTTGATGCCGTTGATGAAGTTCGACCGGAGACGGCGCGGCTCCCCGGCGAGGGCGATGTCCGGGAGCCGCTCGGCGAGCGTCTCGAACAGCGCCCGCAGCTCCAGACGTGCCAGGTGGGAGCCCAGGCAGAAGTGCGGGCCGCCGCCCCCGAAGCCGATGTGCGGGTTCGGGTCCCGGCCGATGTCGAACTCGTACGGGTCGGGGAAGACGCCCTCGTCCCTGTTGGCCGAGGCGTAGAACACCACGACCTTGTCGCCCTCGCGGATCTCCCGCCCGCCCAGCTCGGTGTCCCGCATCGCCGTGCGCTTGAACATGTTGACCGGGCTGACCCAGCGCACGATCTCGTCGGCGGCCGTACGCGCCAGGTCGCCGCCGTTCCGGCGGTCCTCGACCAGGCGCCGCCACTGGTCGGGGTGCTCGAAGAAGGCCAGCATGCCGCCCGACCCTGCGTTGCGGGTGGTCTCGTTGCCGGCGACGATCAGCAGCATCATGAACAGGTCGAACTCGTCGACCGTGAGCTCCTCGCCGTCGTGCGGGCGCAGCAGCGTCGTGACGATGTCGTCCCGGGGCTCCTTCCGGCGCCGTTCCGCCAGTTCGTTGGCGTAGGCGTACAGCTCGGTCGCGGCGGCGCCCTCTTCCTCCTCCGTCGAGCGCAGATCCGGTCGTCCTCGCCGATCAGGCGGTTCGACCACTCGAAGATCTTCTCCCGGTCCTCCACCGGCGCGCCGATGAGCTCGCAGATCACGTACAGCGGCAGAGGAGCGGAGAGGTCGTGCACGAAGTCGGCCTCGCCCCGGCCCGCGACCTCGTCGATGAGGCTCCGGCAGATCTCGCGGACGTGGTCTTCGAGCCGCCCGATGGTGCGCGGGGTGAACCCCTTGTTGACGATGCTCCGCTTGCGGGTGTGCTCCGGCGGGTCCTGGTTGAGCATCATCATCCGGTTCATCACGAGATGCTCGTCGGTCGGCTCGTAGAACAGCGCGAGCCTGCGGTACGAGGAGAAGATTTCGGGGTGGCGGGAGACGTGCACCACGTCGTCGTAGCGGGTGACCGCCCAGAAGTCCGGGTCACCGGAGTGCCGGTGGACGGGGTCGTGGTGGCGTAGCCGGTGGAACTGGTCGTGCGGGATGCCGCCGCTCGCGTACCGGTCGGGGTCGACCAGGTCGATGTCCATTCACGGACCTCCGTCACAGTTCGGCTGTCTTGAATCCTCCGGCGGGAAGCTCGGTCAGCGCCTCGGCGAGCGCTTCGGCGGTCGAGCCCGTCACCCGCGCCGCCACCGTGGGCGGCGCCATGACCGAGACGGTGCCGCCGTACACGACGAACACCTGACCGGTCACGTCCTCGGCGGCGGGCGAGGCGAGGTAGGCCACCAGCGGCGAGACGTGCTCCGGGCCCAGCGGGTCGGGGCCGTCCCCGGGCGGCGGGCCGAACACCCCGGCCGTCATCGCCGTACGGGCGCGCGGGCAGATCGCGTTGGCGCGCACGCCGTAGCGCCCGCACGACTGGGCGATGGCGACCGTGAGCGCGGCGATGCCGCCCTTGGCCGCCGCGTAGTTCGGCTGGCCGGGCGAGCCGAGCAGGAACGCCTCGGACGCGGTGTTGACGATCCGGGCGTAGATCGGGCCGCCCTGTTCCTTCGACCGGGCCCGCCAGTACGTCGTCGCGTGGCGGGCCATCACGAAGTGGCCCTTGAGGTGGACCCCCACGACGGCGTCCCACTCCGCCTCGGACATGTTGAAGACCATGCGGTCGCGGGTGATGCCCGCGTTGTTGACCAGGACGTCGAAGGTCCCGTACGCCTCCAGCGCCGTCTTCAGCAGCGCCTCGCCGGTCGCCCAGTCCGCGACGTCGCCCTCGGCGATCACCGCTTCGGCGCTTTCCCGGCGGACAAGCTCGGCGGTCCGGCGGACGGCCTCGCCCGGCAGGTCGTTGAGGACCAGCCGAGCTCCGCGGCGGGCGAACTCGAGCGCGTGCGCGCGGCCGAGTCCGTTACCGGCACCGGTGATCGCGACGACCCGGCCCTCGAGTGATACGTCGTTCCCGTGGGAGTTCTCGTCGGACGAGACGGCCATGCGGCTCCTTCCACCGGACGACGGCATGTCAACCGCCCGGGTGGCCTTCCGGATGGCTGACATGCCGTGTCCCAATATAAGTGAAACCTGTTCTAGACGCGCGGTTTGGACGGGGTGAATCGGACCGGAAGTTCCTTGATGCCGTTGATGAAGTTCGACCGCAGCCGGCTGACCTCGCCCGCCTGCTCGATGTCCGGCATCCGCTCCAGGAGCACCTCGAACAGCACGGTCAGCTCGAGCCGGGCGAGGTGCGTGCCGAGGCAGAAGTGCGGGCCGCCGCCGCCGAAGCCGATGTGCGGGTTCGGGTCGCGGCCGACGTCGAAGGTGTACGGGTCCTCGAAGACGTCCTCGTCGCGGTTGGCCGACGGGTAGAAGATGACGACCTTGTCGCCTTCCTTGATCTGCCGCCCGCGCAGCTCGGTGTCGCACATCGCCGTCCGCCGGAACAGGTTGACGGGGCTGACCCAGCGCACGATCTCGTCGGCGGTCGTCTTGATCAGGCCCCGGTTGGCCAGCAGCCGCCGCCACTGGCCGGGGTGCTGGAAGAAGGTCAGCATGCCGCCGGACGCGCCGTTCCGCGTGGTCTCGTTGCCCGCCATGATCAGCAGGAGGATGAACATCGCGAACTCGTCCGCGCTGAGCACCCGGCCGTCGGCGTCGGGCTGCAGCAGCTTGGTGGCGATGTCGTCGCCCGGGTGCTTCCGGTGGTACGCCGCCAGATCGTGGGCGTAGCCGAGGATCTCCGCCGAGACGTCGCGCGCGTGCTCGGCCGAGGTGCCGTAGTCCGGGTCGTCGAAGCCGATCAGGGCGTTGGACAGGTCGAACAGCCTGTTCCGGTCCTCCACGGGCGCGCCGATGAGCTCGCAGATGACGTGCAGCGGGAACGGCGCGGAGATGTCGCGCACGAAGCACGCCTCGCCGCGCTCGACCACGTCGTCGATGAGCTGATGGCTGACGTCGCGGATGTGCTCCTCGAGTTGTTTGATCATCCGCGGTGTGAAGCCCTTGTTGACGTAACTCCGCTGCTTGGTGTGCTGCGGCGGGTCCATGAAGAGCATCATCAGCCGGTACAGCGCGATGTCGTCGTCGGTGAACTCGTCGAACATCGATGTGCGCGCATGTGAGGAGAACAGCTCCGGGTGGCGGGAGACGTGGACCACGTCGTCGTACTTGGTCACCGCCCAGAAGCCGGGGGAGTCCTCGTTCGGGTCCTCGTGCCAGTAGACCGGCGCCTCCCGCCGGAGCCGGCGGAAGCCTTCGTCCGGAAAGCCCCCTTGCTCGTACAAATCCGGCGAAATGATGTCGATCCGCATCGGCGCTCCTCAGGAGGCGGCTGGCTCTGAAACACGTTCTAAACCAAGCGCTCGCTCGGGTCAAGATGAAGGAGGTCGCAGGGGGCGTGGCGCGCGTCTCATCAGCGCAACGTGGCCGACTCGTCACAGATGTTCGGGGCCCGTAAATGAGGTTCGGGGCGGCGGCGGACGAGCGTGAACCGCGCCGGGCGAAGAGGCGCCGGGACGGCCGCGAGGGCGGCGCGGTGGGGCCGGTGAGGAGGGCGGGTGCGGTTCGGAACGCGAGAGACGGGGCGGGGCGCGTCTCAGACGCGTTCGAGGATCGTGGCGGTGGACAGCGCTCCGCCCGCGCACATCGTGACCAGAGCCGTGGAGGCGTCGCGGCGCTCCAGTTCGTGGAGGGCCGTGGTGATGAGGCGGGCCCCGGTGGCGCCGACCGGATGGCCGAGGGCGATGGCGCCGCCGTTGACGTTCACTCGGTCCAGGTCCGGCTCGTGGACCGACGCCCAGGACAGGACCACGGACGCGAACGCCTCGTTCACCTCGAACAGGTCGATGTCCCGCATGGACATGCCCGCCGAGGCGAGGACCGTGGACGTCGCCTGGACCGGGCCGTCGAGGTGGTAGTACGGCTCGGCGCCGACGAGCGCCTGGGCCCGGATCCGCGCGCGAGGCCGCAGGCCGTTCGCCCGCGCCCGTTCCTCGGACATCACCAGCACGGCCGCCGCGCCGTCGGAGATCTGCGAGGACGTTCCCGCCGTGTGCAGCCCGTCCCCGGCGGCCGACCGCAGCCTCGACAGGCCGTCGAGTGTGGTCTCGCGCAGCCCCTGGTCGCGGGTGACGGTGCGGACCTCGCCGGTCGGCGCGCCGCCGTCGTCGAGCACCGGCGCCTCGAGCGGCGCGATCTCGCGCTCGAACCGGCCGTCCGCCTGGGCCTTGGCCGCCAGCTGCTGGGAGCGCAGGCCGAAGGCGTCGAGGTCGGCGCGGGTCAGGCCGCGGCGCGCGGCGATGCGCTCGGCGGCGGTGAACTGGTCCGGCAGGTCGATCGACCAGTCGTCCGGGCGGGAGCGGGCGTACGGGTGCCGGCCCCCGGTCTCCTCGCAGGGGCCCGTGCTCGCGACGTTCGCGCCGAGGGGTGCGCGGCTCATCACCTCGACGCCGCAGCCGATCGCGGCCTCGACGACGCCGGCGTGGATGAGGGCGGCGGCCAGGTGGACGGCCTGCTGGCTCGACCCGCACTGGGCGTCGAGCGTCGTGACGCCGGCCTGGTAGGGGAGTCCGGCATAGAGCCAGGCGTGGCGCCCGACGTGCCCGCCCTGCTCACCCGCCTGGGTGACGCAGCCTGCGAACACCTGGCCGATTTCGGCCGGGTCGATCCCGGCGCGCTCGACGGCGGCGCGCTGGGCGTGGGCCAGCACGGCCTGGGGTTTGAGTCCGGCGAGCCATCCGCGGCGCCTGCCGATCGGTGTGCGTACGGCTTCCACGATGACCGGCGAGCCCATTTGGCCTCCTGCGGTAACGACGCTTCGCCGAAACTATAACCCGTTCTAAGACGGGATCTGCAAGCCTGCCCGCACCTTTCGATGTCGGAGAGAACTTGTTCCTGTTCGGTTTCGAGTCGGGGAGCGCGGCCGCGGAGGCCGGTGTGGTGGCCCATCCGTGACCCCCGGCCGAGGGTGCCCGGGCGGGGGTGTTGTGTGAGGTCGGTCAGGCGATGAGCGTGTCGAAGTCGCCGGCCTTGGCGCCCTGGATCAGGGCCTCGATCTCCGTTCTCGTGTAGACCAGCGCGGGTCCGGACGGGTGCCGGGAGTTTCTGACGGCGACACTCCCGTCGGGGAGTTGCGCCAGCTCGACGCAGTTACCCTGCGAGTTGCTCCGGTGGCTCTTCTGCCACCGCACGTCGGCCAGATCCGTGGCGGGGATGCCGTTATAGGCCCGGTACTGCATTCATGTCTCCTGGAGAATCCTGCTGAGGATCTCGGCGGTGTTGTCCGGAGGCGCGCTGACCACACAGAGGCGTTCCATGGCCTCCATGTAGGCGTCGACGTCGTCGCGTCTGTCCAGGTACAGCGCACTGGTCAGTTGCTCGACGTAGACCACGTCCGGCAGGTCCGATTCGGGAAACCGCAGAATGGTGAACGCCCCGGCCTCGGCGGTATGACCGCCGACCCGGAACGGCAGCACCTGGAGAATGACGTTCGGCAGCTTCGTCGCCTCGATGAGGCGCTCGATCTGGCCGCGCATCACTTCTCGTCCCCCGATCGGGCGTCGCAACGCCGCCTCGTCCACGACCGCCCACAGTCGGGGTCCGTCCCCTCGGGTGAGCAGCTTCTGACGAGTTATCCGCAGGCTGACCCTCTGCTCGATCTCTTCTGGAGGCGCGGCCGAGTTGCCCAGGGCGATGACGGCGCGGGCGTATTCCTCGGTCTGTAGCAGACCGGGGATGAACTGGACCTCGTAGGTACGGATCAGCGCAGCCGCCTCTTCCAGCCCCACATAGGTCTCGAACCAGCCCGGCAGAACGTCCCCGTACCTGTGCCACCAGCCAGGAGTGTTGGCGTCCTGGGCCAGGGCGAGAAGGGTCTCCCGGTCTCGCTCGTCCATGACGCCGTAGAGGGTGAGCAGGTCGGCCACGTCGCGCTCCTTGAAGCCCACCCGGCCCAATTCCAGGCGGCTCATCTTGGAGCCGGAGGCCCGGATGGCGTATCCGGCCTCCTCGCGCGTGATGCCCTGCCGCTCCCGCAACCGGCGCAGCTGAGCACCGAGGAGCCGGCGAAGAACGGTCGGTCCTCCGGCGGGCTGCGTCGTGTCCACCCCTACCTCCATGAGCATCGGTCAGCGCACAGTCTGCCACTCCCTTCCGTCTATGTCAGAGCTTGCACGATCGTCTGCACGTGCATCGGGCCTTGCATCTGCAAGGCATGTCGAGCAGGATAGCGCGCGAGGCACGCGGATCACTGCTTCCCAGAGGATCGCGATGACAGCACACGGAGCGCGCTGGATGACTGGTGAGAGAGTCGACGAAGCGCATGCGTGGCTGTGGTCGGCGATCGCGAGGGGTGAACCCTGGGCCGACCGCGCCCTGTCCGCCATGAGTCTCGAAGCGAACGCGATCACGCTTGACCTCGCCGCAGTGCCCGAATGCGTCCGGGAAGCTCGGGATTTCGCGCGTAAGGGACTGGCGGGCTGGGGCCTGGCAGCCATGTACGACGACGTCGGGCTCGTCGTCTCCGAACTCGTCACCAACGCCCTGCGGCACGCCGTCAGAGGGGCGGCCCGTTCCTTCGGCGACACGCCGATCACCCTCGGCCTCGTGCGCGCCGACGGCCGGTTGACGTGCGCGGTCGCCGATCCCAGCGATGAGGTGCCGACCCAGGGGGAGGCCGACTTCATCTCGCAGAGCGGGCGCGGCCTCTATCTCGTCGACGCGTTCAGCGACTCCTGGAACTGGACGCCGCTGTACGGCCAGGGAAAGGTCGTCTGGGCGATCTTCACCATCAGGCGCGGGTACTGACCGGCTCAGGCGCTTCCACCCCCACGCTCCCGCTCACAGCAGTACCGCGCCGGCGATCGCGATCACCAGGCAGGTGCCGACCGCGAGAACGCCCTGAACGCGCGACATCGATGGCGGTACGTCCGTGCGCAGCAGCCGCCGCCTGCGGTACGCGACGACCGTCAGGGTCACCGGGGCGAGCAGAGCCACCGCCCCGACCGGAAAAGCAATCTTGAAGGCGAGCAGGCCGACCGCCCAGCAGGACAGCGTCGTGCGCAGCCATGCGAGTTCCGTTCGCTGGGCCTGCAGGCCGGAGCTCACCGGGTCACGATCCCGCTCACCAGCGTGAGGGCGAACAGGATCGCCACGCCCGCCGTCAGGACGGCGGGAAGCGGGTCACGCGGCAGGCACACGCCCAGCCGCATGGCCTCCTGCGCCCGCCGCCACCGGACGTAGGCGATCGGCGCGATCAGAACGCTCAAGGCGATCGCGCCCAGTCCGATCTCGCGGTGCCAGGCCGGAAGCACCACGCCGTGGATGCCGCCGGCCAGCGGTATGCCGAGCGCGGCCAGCCCGAAGGACGTCCGCACCCAGGCCAGCAGGGTCCGTTCGTTGGCGAGCGAGAACCGGTAGTCGGGCTCGTGCCCGGGTTCGTCGTCCGACATGTTCCTCCTCACGACAGCCGAACTCCTTCACGAGAGTCGATGATGCACGTACCCGCTGTCCGGGCTCGCCGCAGGCCTCCACGCGACGGCGCACCGGCGTGCTTCCCCGACCCCGACTCGGAACGAGTCTGGCGTTTGGGGCAAATCGCCTGAACTTGCCTTCCGTATGACCTCGACCAGGGAAAAGGTCTGTCCGGATCTCCTCTTGTGGGCTTGTGTCGAGGCCTTCTGCGGAGCAACGTGGACCTTCGAGAGCGGAAACGGTGTTCCGGCACGAGCGGGGGATGGTCGGCATGGCCGTGCAGAAGAAAGCCACGAAAGCGAAGCCCGCGTCGTCGAGAACGACGAAGCGGACGACGGCCGCCGCCAGAGGCGGCCGATCGGAGACCACGACCCGGACGTCGCGGGGTGCGGAGCACGGGGCGAAGGTCCCGGTACCCGTGGTCATGCCGCGCGTGAAGGTCATGAAGGTCCCTGTACCCGGGGTCTCCTACGTCGGCGACGCCGGAAAGGCCGCCGCCTCCCACCTGCCGCCCGCGGAACGGCTGGCGTTCTACGGGGGTCTGGGTGCCGCGGCGATCTTCGGGATCATCGACTGGCCGGTGGCCGCCGCCGTCGGCCTCGGCACCATAGTGGCACGCCGTGCCTTCGGTGGCCGACGCGGAGCGGCCCGGCCCAGCCGAGCCGCGCGGGAACCGGCCGCCGGAGAGACGGCGGGCGAGCCGGCCGCCACGAGGCGGACGGCGGCGAGCAGGAGCCGGACCACGACCAGGGGCCGGACGACCGCCGGCAGGTCGACCACGAGCAGGACCGCCGCGAGCAGGTCGACCACCGGCAGGACGACCGCCGGCCGGTCGACGACAGGCCGGACGGCCGCGAGCAGGACCGCGACGGCGAGCCAGGGTACGACGGCGAGTCAGGGCCAGTCCGGCGGGTCGTCCAGCGCGACCGGCCGGTCGAGGGCGACCCAGGGCGCATGACGGCCGGGCCCCTGACCGATGCCGCTGCTACGCCTCCTCCAGACCGCGACCGGTCTGCTCCAGGCGACGACGACTCTGCCCGGTACCGTCGCTCGGGCGTCGAACGGAACGACAGGGGTCCCAGGACTGCTGGCGCGCGCGTCGGGTGAGGCCGCGCGCCTTTCAGGGGCTGCCGCCGTACGGGCTTCTAGCGAGGCCGCGGGTGCGGTGGGGCGCCTTCCGGGCGCCGCCGTACGGGCCTCAAGCGACGCCGCTGGGGCGGCGACACGTCTTTCGGGGACCGCCGTACGGGCTTCTAGCGAGGCCGCGGGTGCGGTGGGGCGCCTTCCGGGCGCCGCCGTACGCGCCTCAGGCGAGGCTGCAGGAGCGGCGACGCGCCTCTCGGGGACCGCCGTACGAGCGTCGGGTGAGGCCGCGGGTGCGGCGGGGCGCCTTCCGGGCGTCGCCGCGCGGGTCTCGGGGGACGTCGCGGGCGTGATGGCGCGCCTTCCCGGTGCCGCCGCGCGGGCGTCGGAGGAGGCCGTGGCCGCGGTGGGGCGCCTTCCGGGTGCCGCCGTGCGGGCGTCGGAGGACGTCGCGCGCCTTCCGGGGGCGGTCGCCCGGCTCCCCGAGACCGCCGTACGAGCCTCGGAGACCGCGGTGCGCGCCGTCGTGGAGGCGGTCGAGCAACGACGGGTGCACCGGGCGGACGGCCGGACCAGCATCCGGGTCCGCGGCGTGCACCGCCCCGGCCGTGAGGACATGGCGGCGGACCTCGTCGGTGAGATGCTGAACGTCGCGGGCGTGGCGCGGGCGGAGGTCAACGCCGTTCTCGGGACCGTCTTGGTGATCGAGGACGGAGAGGTGCCCGTCGACGAGCTCATCGACGTGGTCGAGATGATCGAGGACCGCCACGGCGCCGCCGACGACCCGTTCACCCGGCATCCCGACCCGACGCACCGGCAGGCGATCCTGCGGGAGACGGCCCTCGTGGCCGCGTACCTGGCCGGCGCCGGCACCGCGATCACGAGCCGGCTGGTGCTGCGCACCGTCCCCATCCCCCCGGCCATGGCCACCGCGATCGCGATGGTCGACTCGACGCCTCAGGTGCGGGACCGGCTGGTGCGGTTGATCGGGCAGTCGGCCACCGACGTGGTCGTCGGCAGTGGCCTCGCGACCCTGCAGGCGCTGGCGCAGCAGCCGGTCGGCCTCCTCATCGGCTCCGTGCACCGGAGCGTCCGGGTGGGGGAGATGCGCGGGCACCGGTCGACCTGGCACCGGCGCGTCGAGCACCTGATCCGGCACGAAGGCGCCTTCGAAGCCCCGGCCCTGCACGTCCCGGAGCGGCCCGTGCCGCTGCCGCACGGCCCCGTGGAGCGGGTGGCCTGGACGATACCGACGGCGATCACGGCCGCGGTGGGCACGTACTTCTTCACGCGCGACGGCGCGCGGGCGCAGGGAGTGCTCGCCGCGGGCGTGCCGCGCGCGGCACGGATGGGCCGCGAGGCCTTCGCCACCCAGGTCGGCCGGATCGCCGCCGACCGGGACATCGTCGTGCTGAATCCGGAGAGCCTGCGCCGGTTCGACCGGATCGACCATGTCATCGTCGACGCCTCGGTGCTGCGCACCGGCGATCTGGTGATCGAGGACGTCGTCCTCCTGTCGCCGGAGGTCGGCGCGGAGGAGGCTTACGAACGCGCCCACGCGCTGGTCGACCTGGAACGGCCGGACGCCCGGCGGGAGGAGGACGCCTGGGCCGTCACTCCGGTGCGGCCGGCCAGGGCACGCACCGGCCGCCGTGGCGCGGGCGACTTCGTGACCGAATCCGGCCTCCCGGCGGCCGCGCGCGAGCGCGCGGCCGGGTTGCGGAAGCGGGGTGCGACCGTGCTCCTCCTGACCCGCGACGGTGATCTGGCCGCCCTCGTCTCCGTGGTCCCCGAGTTGGATCCCCTGGCCGAGGCGCTGATCGCCGCCGCGCGGGGAGTCGGGTCGGTCGCGGTGGCCGGTGCCGCGCCGCTGGCGCAGCGGCTGAACGTGGACCGCACCGTCGCGGGCGGGAACCGGCTGCTCGCCTCCGTACGGCGGTGCCAGGAAGAGGGGCGTGTCGTCGCGCTCGTCGCCGCGCACGGCGGTGAGTCCCTCGCGGCGGCGGACGTCGGCATCGGCGTGCTGGCCCACGGCCACCGGCCGGCGTGGGGCGCGCAGCTGCTGTGCGGCCCCGGCCTGGCCGAGGCGTGCCTGCTGCTGGAGACGATGCCGGCGGCGAAGCAGACCAGCGCGCGGGCTGCGCAGACCGCCGCCGTCGGGTCGGTGTCGGGAGCGCTGCTGGCCGCGGCGGGGCCGTCCGCCGGAGCGGCGCGGCGTGCCCAGCTGGCGGTCGACTTCGCCACCATCGCGGCGTTCGGGGTCGGCACCTGGTCGGGCCGGGTCCTGGCCCGGCGGCCCGCCCCCGTGCCCAAGGACCGTACGCCGTGGCACGCGTGGCCGGCCATGGCCGTGCTGAACCGGCTGCAATCGTCGATGTCCGGCATCGGCGAGGCCGAGGCCGACCGGCGGCGCATCGACCTCGGGGAGGAGACGCGGCCGCCGGGCCTGGCCCACGTCACCATCGAGGAGCTCGACAACCCGCTCACTCCGGCGCTCGCGGCGGGCGCCGGGGTCTCAGCGGTCATGGGATCGATCATGGACGCGGCCCTGATCAGCGCGGTTCTGGGGGGCAACGCCGTGATGTCCGGCTTCCAGCGGGTCCGCGCCGACCGCGCGTTGCGGCGGCTCGTCGACCTGAGCGCGGTACGCGTCCGGCTCCGGCGGCCCGGCGAGGAGGACGAGGAACCGCGGGCCACGGCCGACGAGCTCGTCCCCGGCGACGTCGTCGTGCTGACCGCCGGGGACGCCGTGCCGGCCGACCTGCGCCTGCTGGCCGCGGAGGACCTGGAGGTCGACGAGTCCAGCCTCACCGGGGAGTCGCAGCTGGTCACGAAGAGCCCCCGGCCCAGCTTGTCCCGGTCGGTCGCCGAGCGGCACTCGATGCTGTACCAGGGCACGGTCATCGCGGCGGGGAACGCGACCGGCGTCGTCGTCGCCACGGGCGCCCAGACCGAGGTCGGGCGCACGATGCGGGAGGGCGGCGACGAACGGCGTCCGGGCGGGGTCGAGACGCGCCTGCGCGCGCTGACGGAGGTGACGCTGCCGGTCGCGCTCGGGTCGGGGGCGGTCCTCTTCCTGTCGGACCTGCTGCGAGGGCAGTCGATGGCGCAGGCGCTCGGCCCGGCGGTCAGCCTCGCCGTCGCCGCCGTACCGGAGGGGCTGCCCTTCGTGGCCACGGCGGCCGAGCTGGCGACCGCGCGCCGGATGTCCCGGCGTGGCGTGCTCGTCCGCAACCCGCGCACGATCGAGGCGCTCGGCCGCATCGACGTGCTCTGTTTCGACAAGACGGGCACGCTGACCGAGGGCAGGCTGCGGCTGCGGCAGGTGTCCGACGGCCTGGCGGCCGCTCCGGTCAAGAGGAAGAAACTGTCGCCGTTCCACCGGAAGGTCATCGCGGCCGCCGTCCGCGCGACCCCGGACCCCGGCGGCGGTCGGCTGCCGCACCCGACCGACCGGGCGATCACGAGGGCGGCCCGGAAGCTGGAGATGGACGCGGCGGAGGGCCTGAAGTCCTGGGAGCGGGTCGACGAGCTGCCGTTCGAACCCGGGCGCGGCTACCACGCCGTCCTCGGCCGGACGGACGGCCGTCAGCTGCTGAGCGTGAAGGGCGCACCGGAGATCGTCCTGGAGCGGTGTGACACCTGGATTCGGGACGACGGATCTGTCCCGTTCGACCAGAAGGCGCGGGAGAAGGTCGAGCAGGAGGTGGACCGGCTGGCGCATCTGGGGTACCGGGTGCTGGCGGTCGCCGAGCGCCGGGCGTCGGGGCGTCGTGACCTGACCGAGTCGCGCATCGACCGGCTGGGCTTCCTCGGCCTGGCCTGCATCGCCGACCCGGTTCGGCCGACCGCGGCCGAGGCCGTGGAACGGCTGCGCAAGGCGGGCGTCGACGTCGTCATGATCACCGGTGATCACCCGACGACCGCGGAGGCCATCGCCGCCGAATTGTGCCTGCTGAACGGCCGGATCATGACCGGGCCCGACCTCGACGCCCTGCGCGATGAGGAACTGACCGACGCGCTGGCCGGGGTATCGGTCTTCGCACGGGTCAGCCCCGCGCAGAAGGCCCGCGTCGTCCAGGCCCTCCGGGCGGCCGGCAGGGTGGTCGCCGTCACCGGCGACGGCGCCAACGACGCCCCCGCCATCCGACTGGCCGACGTCGGCATCGCGCTCGGCGAGCGGGCCACGCCCGCCGCCCGTGAGACCGCGGACGTCGTCGTCACCGACGACCGGATCGAGACGATCACCGACGCGATCGCCGACTGCCGGGCGATGTGGCGGTCCACGCGCGACGCCCTGGCCGTGCTGCTCGGCGGCAACCTCGGCGAGATCGCCTTCACGGTGGGCACGGGCCTGCTCAGCGGGCGCAGCCCGCTCAACGTGCGCCAGTTGCTCCTGGTCAACCTGCTCACCGACATGCTCCCCGCGATCGCCCTGGCGGCCCGCCCGCCGTCCGGCGTGACGCACGAGGAGCTCCTCGAGGAGGGTCCGGACCGGTCGCTGGGCGGCGCGCTCACCCGCGACGTGACGGTGCGCGCGGGCGCCACGGCGGGCGCCGCGCTGGCCGCGTGGGTGCTGGCGCGGGCGAGCGGCACCCGCGGCCAGGCCGACACCACCGGTCTGGTCGCGCTCGTCACCACGCAGCTGGCGCAGACGATCGCGGCCGGCGGGCGCGACCCGCTGGTGCTCGGCTCAGGCCTCGTGTCGATCGCCGCGCTGGGGATCATCGTGCAGGTGCCGGGTCTCAGTCACTTCTTCGGCAGCCGGCCCCTGTGGCCGCACTGCTGGGCGATCGCGCTGGGCTCGGCCCTGGCCTTCGCCGTGGCCGCGGTGCTGTTGACGCGCCTGCGGCGAAACAGCGCCTGACTTGGGAAAATATTCACTCCGCGGCCACCTCTGCGGGTCGCTTTGATTCGGACAAGAAGGCATAATTCACGCGACGGTACCCCTCTACCCCGTAGGTGCCCCATGCCTGACATCGTGTCGACGATCCTCGCGAAGGCGCTCGTCATGCTCCTCCAGGCCCTCCTCACTCGGGTGGCCCTCTACCTGATCCGCACTGGGATGTACAAGCAGCTCGTGACCGCCTGACCGCCCGGGGCGGGTCGTGAACCCGCCCCCAGGGCGTGGCCCGCCTCGTCGGCGTCAGAAGTCGGCGAGCAGGCGGGCCGCGGCGATCTCCAGCCGCACCTGGATCTCATCGTTCGTGGTGTGGCCGCGGAGCATCTCCAGCATCTCCATCACCCATACGCTGCTCAGCGACCGCAGCAGAACCCGGCTCTCGTCGGTCCCCCTCTCTGCGTCGGTCGCCGTCACCCGGGCGAGCAGGCCCGCCATGCGGTCGCCGAAGTCGGTCTTGACGTCCGACAGCAGCAGCGACCGGATCAGCGCGTCGGCGAGCTCCGGCTCGCGCATCAGCCCGCGCGTGGCGCGCATCAGCACTTCGACGGCGCGCCCGGCCGCGGCCGCCGATCGGGGCGGGCGGCGGTCGAGGCTGCCCTCGAGGGTGTCCATCTCCTCGCTGACGACGGCGACGACCAGGTCCATCTTGGACGGGAAGTAGCGGTACAGCGTGCCGAGCGCCACTCCGGCGCGCTCGGCGACGGTGCGCATCTGCATGGCCTCGACGCCTCCGCGGGAGGCGAGGGCGGCGGCCGCCTGGACGATGCGGCGGCGGCGCTGGTACTGGCTGCGGGAGCGGACCCCCTGGTGGCTGGCGGCTGCGGACTCTGCCGTCACGACGACTCCTTGGGCTGGGAGCGCGGTGCCCCGCCCGCGCGTGTCGAGCACCAGACTACCGCTGGCGAGAACACGTTATGTATTACCGGTAGGTTGCGGAGTCGCGGAGATTTCACCGAGGTAAGCGGAGTCTGACATCCCTTCGGATGCGGTCGTCGATCTTTGGTGGTGGACACATATTAGAATGTGTTCTAGTTTTTCTTCCGGGTGAGATCGACCGGGAGGTGAGGCGGTGTCCGGCACCGTGGCCGAACTGCTCCGGGCGCAGGCCGCCGACGACCGCGTGGGCCTGCGGTTCGCCGACGCGGCCTGGACCTGGCGCGAGGTCGTCGGCGAGTGCGCCGCCCGCGCCGGCTGGATGGCGACGATGCCCAGAGCCGCGCGCCCGTTGCACGTCGGCGTGCTGCTCGACAACGTCCCCGAGTTCGTCTTCCTGCTCGGCGGCGCGGCCCTGTCCGGCAACGTGATCGTCGCGCTCAACACGACCCGCACCGCCGACGAGCTGGCCGGCGACGCCACGCGCGCCGACTGCGACCTGATCGTCACCGAACCGCGCCACGCCGCCCTCGCGGACCAGGTCGCCTCCCGTACCGGCCTGCCGATCGCCGAACCCGCGGCCTTCGCGGACGAGATCGCCTCCCGTACCGGCCTGCCGGTCGCCGAACCCGCGGCCCTCGCGGACGAGATCGCCTCTCGTACCGGCCTGCCGGTCGCCGAACCCCACCCGGCCCCGCCCCTCGGCGCCCCCACTCCGGACGCGTCGGCCCCGACGCTCGACGCGCACACGCAGGCTCCGCCCCTCGACACGCCCGCGTCGGCCCCGCCGTTCGAGGCACTCGCGCCGGTCGCGCCGGACACCCTCCTGATGCTGATCTTCACGTCCGGCACGTCGGGGCGGCCGAGGGCGGTGCGGGTCACGCACCGGAAGGTCGTCGTGCCCGGCACGATCCTGGCCGGCCGCCTGCTGGGCCCCGACGACGTCGTCTACTGCCCGATGCCGCTCTTCCACTCCGGCGCCGTCATGGCGGCGTACGCCCCGGCGCTCGCGGCCGGCGCGCAGCTCGTGCTCCGCGCGCGGTTCTCGGCCTCCGGCACGCTGCCGGACGTGCGCCGGTACGGCTGCACGTACCTGCACTACGTCGGCAAAGCGCTGTCGTACGTCCTGACCACGCCCGAACGCACCGACGACGCGGACAACCCGCTGCGGGTCGCGTTCGGCAACGAGGCGGCTCCGCTGGAGCAGAAGCGGTTCGGTGAGCGGTTCGGCTGCGCGGTCGTCGACGGGTACGGCTCGACCGAGACCGCGATCTCCCTGTCGCCCGACCCGGCCGGTCCGCTGGGAGCGCTCGGCCGCCTCGGCGACGGCATCAAGATCCTCGACCCGGAGACCGGCCGGGAGTGCCCGCCCGCGCGGCTGGACGCCGACGGCCGCGTGACCAACGGCGGCGAGGCGATCGGTGAGCTCGTGAACACCAAGGGGCTCGGCCTGTTCGACGGTTATCACAACGAACAGGCCGACGACCGGCTCCGGGACGGCATGTTCTGGAGCGGCGACCTCGCCTACCGGGACGCCGGCGGCTTCGTGTTCTTCGCCGGGCGGCACGCCGACCGGCTGCGCGTCGACGGCGAGAACTTCGGCGCCGCCCAGGTCGAGCGGGTGCTCGGCGAGCTGCCCGGCGCGGAGGAGCTCGCGGTGTACGGCGTGCCGGACGTCGCGGCCGGCGACCAGGTGATGGTGGCGCTGGTCGGCGCCTTCGACCCCGACCGGTTCGCCGCGTTCCTGCGCGGCCGTGCGGACCTGGGTGCCAAGTGGACGCCGCGCTACGTCCGGGTCGCCGACCAGCTCCCGTGCACGGCCTCCAACAAGGTCGTCAAGCGCGCGCTCGCGGCGGAGGCCTGGAACACCTCCGACCCGGTGTGGTGGCGGCCCGGCCGGGAGCCGCGGTTCCGCCGCATGACCGCCGAGGACGTCGACCGGCTGCGCGCCGAGTTCGAGAGCCGGGGCCGGGGACGCCTGTGGCCCTCCGGCGCCACGGAGTGAGAAGGGGATAATGGACTTCGACCTGGACGAGAATGCGCGGGAGCTGCGGGACCTCGCGGCCGGCCTGCTCGAACGCGAGGTCACGACCGAGCGCCTGGAGGCGCACGAGAGATCCGGCGCGCCGTACGACACGGCGCTGTGGAAGGCCCTCGCCGACGCCGGGCTGCTCGGCGCCTGCCTGCCCGAGGACCTGGGCGGCGCCGGGCTGGGGGCGGTGGAGTTCGCGGTCGTCCTGCGGGAGATCGGCGCGCGCGTCGCCCCGGTCCCCGCGTACTCCTCCCTCGTCGCGGCGATGACGCTCGCCCGGCACGGCCGCGCGGACCGGCTCGCCGGCTTCGCGGACGGCGGTTCCGTCCTCGGCGTCGCCTTCCGCGAGCCGGGCTCCGGCCTCACGACGACCGCGCGCCGCGACGGCGACGCGTACGTCCTCGACGGGGTCAAGACCTTCGTCCCGTACGCCGGGCAGGCCGACGTCATCCTCGTTCCGGCGCGTCTCGTGGACGGGATCGGCGTCTTCCTCGTCGAGCCCGGGCAGCTGACGATCGCCCCGCAGCCGTCGGCCACCGGCGAGCCCCTGTCCCGGATCGGCCTGGAGGGCGTACGGGTCGGCGCGGACGCGCTGCTGGACGCCGGGGCGTACGGCACCCTCACGGGGTACGCCACCGCCGGTGCGGTCGCGATCGTCTCCGGCGTGCTCGACGCCGCCCTCACGCTCACCACCGAGCACGTCAAGACCCGCGAGCAGTTCGACCGGCCCCTCGCCGAGTTCCAGGCCGTCACCATGCAGATCGGCGACGTCTACATCGCCAAGCGCGCCCTGGACGTGGCGGTGTGGGCGGGCGCGTGGCGGCTCGCGGAGGGGTACGACGACGCCGCCGAGGTCCTCGCCGTCGCCGCGTACAACGTGTGCGACCCGGCGCTGAAGGCCTTCTACACCTGCCAGCACCTGCACGGCGGGCTCGGCCTGGACGTGACCTACCCGCTGCACCGGTACTTCGCGTGGGCCAAGCACCACGCCCACCTGCTGGGCGGCGCCGAGGCGCAGCTCGACGCGATTGGAGCTCTGGTGGCCTGATGTTCATCGACCTGACCGACGAGCAGAAGACGCTCCGCGCCGAGCTGCGCGAGTACTTCGCCTCCTGCCTGACCCCCGACCAGCGCGAGGGGATCGCCGACGATCCGTTCGGCACCTCGTACATGGCGCACTGCCGACGGCTCGGCCGCGACGGCATGCTCGGCATCGCGCTGCCCAAGGAGTACGGCGGCCGCGGCTTCGGCCACGTCGAGCAGCAGATCTTCGCCAACGAGATCGCCCGCGCCGAGGTGCCGTACCCGATCATCACGCTGAACACGGTCGCGCCGACGCTCGTGCAGTTCGGGACCGAGGAGCAGAAGAAGAGGTTCCTGCCCGGCATCCTCGCCGGGGAGTGCCACTTCGCGATCGGCTACAGCGAGCCCGGCGCCGGCACCGACCTGGCCGCGCTGCGCACCACGGCGGTCCGGGACGGCGACCACTACATCGTCAACGGCCAGAAGATCTTCACCTCGGGCGCGCACTACGCCGACTACGTCTGGCTGGCCGCGCGCACCGACCCGGAGGCCAAGAAGCACAAGGGCATCTCGATGCTCATCGTCGACTGCAAGGACCCCGGCTTCTCGTGGACGCCGATCGTCACCATGGACGGCCGCCACCACACGAACTCCACCTACTACCAGGACGTCAAGGTCCCCGCCGACCTGCTCGTCGGCGAGGAGAACAAGGGCTGGAACCTCATCGTCAACCAGCTCAACCACGAGCGGGTCACCCTCGGCCCGGCCGGGAACATCGGGCACACCTACGACCGCTTCGTCCGCTGGGCCCGCACCAAGAAGGGCCGCGACGGCCGGCCGCTCATCGAACAGCCCGACGTACGGCGCGCGGTCGCGCAGGTCCACGCGTACCTGCGCGTCAACGAGCTCCTCAACTGGCAGGTCGCCGCCAACATGGACCTCGGCTGGCTCGGCGCGCCCGACGCGTCCGCCACCAAGATCTACGGGTCGGAGCGGATGCAGGACGTCGGCCGCGTCGTCGGCGAGGCGCTCGCCCGCTACGGCGACCCCGGCGACGAGGAGACCCGCGACTTCATCGACCGCCTCGACCACGGGGTCAAGGGCGCGATCGTGCTGACCTTCGGCGGCGGCGTCAACGAGATCCAGCGGGAGCTCATCGCGATGATCGGCCTCGGCCTGCCGCGCGCCCCCCGGTGAAGGAGTCACTTTGCACGACCAGTTGATGGCCCTCGCCGAGGAGCTGACCGCCGCGGGGGAGAGCCCCGCGTCCCCCTGCCCGGACCCGGTGAACGCCGCCATGATCCGCAACTGGACCCAGGCGCTCGGCGACCGCGGCGACCGCTGGGCGGCGACCGCGCCCCCGGCGATGATCCAGGTCTGGTCGATGCCGGGCCTGGACCGGGACAAGCCCGCGTCGATCGCGGACCGCCCCCTGACGCTGCTGAACGAGTCCGGGTTCACCGGCGTCGTCGCGACCAACTGCGAGCAGACGTACGACCGGTACCTGCGGCACGGCGAACGGCTGCGCTCGACCATGAGGTTCGCGGGCGTGACCGGGCCGAAGCGCACCGGCCTCGGCGAGGGCTACTTCGTCACCTGGTACCAGGCCTGGTACTCCGGGGACGAGCGCGTCGCCGAGATGATGTTCCGGGTGCTGAAGTTCCGTCCCCGCGTGAGGGGCGCGGCGAAGGGACGCCACCCGCTGCGGCCCGCCGTCGGCCTCGACACGCGCTTCTTCTGGGACGGCGTACGCGAGGGCGAGCTGCGCATCCAGCGTTGCGCCGAGTGCGGGCGGCTGCGCCACCCGCCCGGCCCGATGTGCCCGAGCTGCCACGCGACCAAACGCGACCACGTCGCGGCGAGCGGCCGTGGCACGCTCCACAGCTACGTCGTCCACCACCACCCGCCGGTCCCCGGGCACGAGCCGCCGTTCGTCGTCGCCCTCGTCGACCTGGAGGAGGGCGTCCGCATGGTCGGCAACCTCCTCGACTGCCCGCCCGGCCAGGTACGCGTCGGCATGCCCGTCGAGCTGATCTTCCAGGAGATGGACGACGAGCTGACGCTGCCCCAGTGGCGCCCGGCGGGAGCGCCTGCGGCTTCGGCGGCGTCGGCGTCCGGGGCGTCGACTTCGGCAGCGTCGGCGTCGAAGGCCGCGCCGGAACCGGCCGCGGAGGCCGCCGACGGCCTGCCGGGGCTGAGCGTTGAGCTGACGCCGACCTTCGTCATCTCCACAGCCCTGGCCACCCGCGACTTCACGCCGGTCCACCACGACACCGCCCTCGCCCGGGCCCAGGGGTCGAAGGACATCTTCCTCAACATCCTGACCACCATCGGCCTGGTCCAGCGCTACGTCCTGGAGGGCCTGCCGGACGCCGTCCTGGAGGGCATCTCCGTACGGCTCGGCGTCCCCGCGTACGCCGGTGACACGCTGACGATGACCGGCCGCGTCGTCGACGACCGCACCGTCGAGGTACGCGGCGCGGTGAGCCTCGGCGACCACGCCATCGCGACCGTACGACTCAAGGAGCGAGCATGACGATCTCCGGTAAGGCGGCGATCGCCGGGATCGGGGCGACCGAGTTCTCCAAGGAGTCGGGGCGCTCGGAGCTCCAGCTCGCCGCCGAGGCGTGCATCGACGCGATCAAGGACGCCGGGCTGACGCCGTCCGACGTCGACGGCCTGGTGACGTTCTCGTCGGACACCAACTCCGAGATCGCGGTGGCCCGGGAGCTGGGCATCCCCGGTCTGTCCTTCTTCTCCCGCGTCGAGTACGGCGGCGGCGCGGCCTGCGGCACCGTCGCCCACGCGGCGATGGCGGTGGCGACCGGGCAGGCCCGGACGGTCGTGTGCTACCGGGCGTTCAACGAACGGTCCGGGCACCGCTTCGGCCAGGCCGCGCCCCGCTCGGAGCACGCCGCCACGTCCACCGATCTGGAGTTCTCCTTTCACCTGCCGTACGGTTTCGCCACCCCGGCCGCCTGGGTGGCGATGTACGCCCGGCGCTACATGCACGAGTACGGCGTGACCAGCGAGGACTTCGGCCGGGTGGCGGTCGCCATGCGCCGCCACGCGGCGACCAACCCCAAGGCGTGGTTCCACGAGCGGCCGATCACCCTCGACGACCACCAGGCCAGCCGATGGGTCGTCGAGCCCCTGCACCTGCTCGACTGCTGCCAGGAGTCCGACGGCGGCGTCGCGATCGTCGTGACGAGCGCCGAACGCGCCCGCGACCTGCCCCACCCGCCCGCCGTGGTCAGAGCGGCCGCGCAGGGCGCGGGGCCGAACCAGATGATGATGTTCGGGTACTACGAGACGGACCTGACGACCCTGCCCGCGATGGGCCGGGTGGGGGACACGCTCTGGCGGCAGGCCGGGATCGGGCCGGACGACGTGCGGACGGCGATCCTGTACGACCACTTCACGCCGTTCGTCCTCGTACAGCTTGAGGAGCTGGGTTTCTGCGGGCGCGGGGAGGCGAAGGACTTCGTCGCGGACGGCGGCATCGAGTTGGACGGGCGCCTGCCGGTCAACCCGAACGGCGGCCAGCTCGGCGAGGCGTACATCCACGGCATGAACGGCATCGCCGAGGCCGTACGCCAGGTCCGCGGCACCTCGGTCAACCAGGTCGCCGGGGTCGAGCACGTCATCGTGACCGCCGGAACGGGCGTCCCGACGAGCGGCCTGATCCTCGGCCGGTCGTGAGTGTTCGCGCTGCTGAAACCGCATTTCGCGGTAAATCTTACATTGCCCGCTATTAACGGCAATTGCATTGTTCCTGCGCCTTCTTACTGCCTTGAGTGGAGATAGCTGCTTTTATTCATCAACGGGGGGAAGGCTCGATGCGTCACATCGCTCCGCTTCTGCTGACGCCCGTCCTGGGCACCGGTCTGATCATGGGGACAGTTGAGGCTCCGCAGGCATCGGCGCAAACCGGATCGGCGCACGCAGCATCGGCGATCGCCCAGCGGAATACCGCGGTGAAGCCGAAACCCGAGCACGAGAAACACGCCCGCGAGCCGTACGCCGCCGGATTCCGGCAGGGCTACTCCGAGGGATTCGCCGACGGCAAGAAGGCCTGCCGCACTGTGGGCATCGCGGCGCAGCGGCAGAAGACGACCACCGGCGTCGCCGCCTTCCGCGAGGGCTTCGCGGCCGGCTATCCCTCCGGCTTCTCCGCCGGATGCGCCATGGCCAAGCGCCATTGACGTCTCGGCTCGGTCCCGGCGTCCTCTGCCGGGACCGACGGCCACGGCCGGGAGATAGGTGACGTGCGCTGGAAGGCCAGGCCTCTCAGCTGCGAGGAAACCAGTCCCGCCAAAAGGTCCTCTGACCTTTGACTTCGTCCTGCGCGGCCGCCTACGTTCCGAATAGATGACCGGTCGGCTTGGAATCGCTCGCGTCGGTCACGGAATCCATTCCCTTACCTCAAAGAAGATCATCATGAGCTCTCAGGACCAGAAGGTCGCCATCATCACCGGCGCGGGACAGGGCATCGGCGCCGGCCTCGTCGGCGCGTACCGCAAGCTCGGTTACGCCGTCGTCGCCACCTCGCGCACCATCGCCCCCTCCGACGAGGCGGGCATCCTGACCGTCCAGGGCGACATCGGCGACCCGGCCACCGCCGAGCGCGTCATCGCCGCCGCTGTGGAGCGGTTCGGCCGCGTCGACACCCTCGTCAACAACGCGGGAATCTTCGTCGCCAAGCCCTTCACCGACTACACCCAGGACGACTACGCCGCCGTGACCGGTGTGAACCTCGCCGGCTTCTTCTGGATCACCCAGCTGGCCGTCGAGCGCATGCTCGCCCAGGGTGGCGGTCACATCGTCAACATCACCACCAGCCTGGTCGACAACGCCGACTCCCGCGTCCCCTCCGTGCTGGCCTCACTGACCAAGGGCGGGCTGCAGTCCGCCACCAAGTCCCTCGCCATCGAGTACGCCACCCGCGGCATCCGCGCCAACGCCGTCTCGCCGGGCACCATCAAGACCCCGATGCATCCCGAGCAGACCCACGGGGCCCTCGCCGCCCTGCAACCCGTCGGCCGGATGGGCGAGCAGAGCGACATCGTGGACGCGGTGATCTACTTGGAGAACGCCCCGTTCGTCACCGGCGAGATCCTCCACGTCGACGGCGGCGTGAGCGCGGGACACTGAACCCCGGTCTGTTTCCACAGGAGAACCGTGACGGACGGCATGACTGACATCGAAACGATCCTGCGCGGCGTCCTCGACCAGTGGAAGTCGGGCGTCGACGCCCATGAGCCGCATCGGGTCGCCTCCCTCTTCACCGAAGACGCGATCTTCCAGGGGCTGCACCCGTACAGCGTCGGAAGGCAGGGCGTCGCCGACTACTACGAATCCCAGCCCCTCGGCCTGTCGGCCGCGTATCGCATTCTGGAGAGCAGACGTCTTTCCGGCGACCTCGTGCTCGGATACCTGGCCGTCGACTTCTCGTTCACCGACCGGCCCACGCTGAGCGTCAACCTCGGCGTACTGCTGAAGCGCTCGGAAGGCGACTGGTACATCACCCACTACCAGGTCTCCCGCCTCGACCAGGTTGATTGAAATCTGTCGCGCCCGCGCCAATGGACATGGCGCGGGCGCTGCCACATGCTGGGCCCATGAGCGACGATCAGGGCGACCGGCCCGGCGCCGGGCGGTGGGCGACACTGCCGCCGCGCGTGCGTCTTCAGGACACCGTCGCGGTACAGGAGACGCCGCCCAAGCCGCAGGTGGTCCTGACCCCGGACGACCCTCTCCGCGAAGCCACCACCGTCGGAGGCTGATCGATCCGGCTCGAGGCGGGTCAGTCCGCCACGAGGCGGCTCCGGCGTCCCTCGCGCTCACGCTGCCGCCGGACGACGTACGTCCCGGGCGCGCAGCCGGTGGCGCCGTGCTCCGGATGCAGCAGGTAGGCGACGGCCGACGTTTCGAATACGCCGATCGCCAGCCCGTCGGAGTCGAAGACGCGTGTGGTCCAGCGGCAGGTGCCCGGGTCGGCCACGAGCGTGTGCGGATTGCCGCCGGCCTCGCCGCGCAGCAACTCGACACCCTCGGCCGGCACATCGGCCCAGGCGGGGTCCGGCCAGTAGCGTATGGCCGCCGCGACCATGGAGAAGGGAATGACGATGAGGTCGCCCTGGGCCTGTAGCCCGTCGACGACGGGGATGGTCACCGACGTCTCGAGATGGTCGAGTACGGCGAGTCCGGTCTGCTGGGACAGGGAAGCAAGCGTCACGGTCATGGAGATCACCTCAGGTTCGTCGAAGAAGGAGGGAGTACTGCTCGGCGGACAGCCCGTACGTCCAGCCGGCGGCGGCGATCGGATCGTCGAGGAAACCGGGCACGGTCAGCCCGTACCTGCGCCGCCGCCCGTCGCGTTCCACGGACCCGTTGACCGCGAGGAGCACCCGGGTGTCGCTGCGCAGGTCGTACAGCCGTAGTTCGGAGCCGGGATTCCCCGGGTCCGGCGCGGTCGCGATCAGGCGCAGCCCGGCCTGGTCGATGTAGGCGGACCAGCCCAGGCGCTCGGTCGCGCACCGACGGACCTCGACATTCGTCTCGGCGGCGATCCGCGCGACGGTCGGATTCGCGACGACCCAGGCGGGCACCCGCATCCCGTGCCAGGCGTACACGTCCCAGCCGTCCGCGTACCGCACGGCCGGGCCGTCCGCACAGTGCAGCCGGACCTCGCCCTCATTACCCCAGACCTCGGTGTGCAGGGCCACGGGCCGCTCCGCGACGACGCAGACGTCTTCGCGCGGCCACCACCATCCGCAGGAGCCGGCCACGGTCTTCCAGAGCTCGACCTGCCGTCTCTGCTCAAGCGTGAAGACCGTTCCGGTCACGCGGCGCAGCGCCTCATAGTGGGCGACCCAGGAGACGTCCCGCAGGTCGTGCCAGGGACTACTGAGGTAGTCCCGTGAGTCGTGCGCCGCTCCCAGCGCCAGGTCGAGTGACCTGCCGACGGATTGCCGGAGCGACAGCTGGACGGCCCGATAGGTCAGCTGGTACGTCGATCGGTCGGTCCACCGGAAGCGTTCGTCGAGGTCACGGCGCAATCGCCCCCTGACCTGTTTGATCCGCGAGGGTACGGGCCATTCGGACAGATTCTCGATCGCCTCGCAACGCCGGGGACGAACTCCCGGCGGAACCGTCGTCAGGGCTGCGACGGGCGAGGACACCCAGTGGAACCGTGGCGGATCGAGCCCGATCAGGCGGTAGAGCTCGGAGATGGCGGCCTCTGCGGCCGGACGGTCGGCGGGCGACGTCGACAGAAGCCGGCCCAGCCATTCTTCGCGGATTTCGGCAGCTTCCCGCTGCGACAGCGCGCTCACCCGATGAAGGCGGCGTCCGCCTTTCCAACGATCATGTTTGAAGAGTGACAGATCGACCGCGCCCCTGTCCACCCGCCGGCCGCCCACCGGCCGTCAGCTGCGGCGGCCGGGGCCCCTCAGTGAACGTGCGCGTCGTCGCCATCGATTACAAGGACCTGTCCGTCGCGTAGTGCCTGGTGCGGGACGCCGTCCGCACGGTACGACGCCGCGACCGCGTTCAGTGCCTCGCTCTCGGGGTGATCGGGGGAGTCGACGTGCGGAACGATGGCGTGGTCGAGGACGCCGAGTCCCGCCCAGGTCACCGGTTCGCCGTAGGTGCCGGGAACGACCTGCGGGTCGTCGCAGTGCTCCAGGCCGCGCAGGCTCGGCGCGAGCACGCAGGCTCCGGCGCTGTACCCGGCGTACACCACCGCGTCGCGTCGCAGGAGGTCGGTCAACGCGGTGTCCGCGCCGCTACGGGCGAGGGCGTGGCGGAGCATGAAGACGTTCCCGCCCCGTACCCACACGGAGGGGTACCGGGCGAGTGCCGCCGCGACGTCGTCTTCACGCTGGTCGAAGAACTCGCGGAGATCGAGTTCGACCGGCTGCAATCCCAGCGCGGCCAACGCGCCGATCTCCCGACGGACGCCTGCCCGGCGTTCGTTGTCGGGCTGGGCGTCCATCGCGTTGGCGATCACCGCGATGTCCGTTGGTCCGGAGTCACCGAGCAAAGCGCGCAGGCGCTCCGGGTGGTCGCCCAGACGGAATGAGGACAGGTACATGCGCATCAGGCACCCGTTCGATGTCGCGGTCGGATGATCACCTCAATGATGCAACCCGTCACGGCGGCTCGGCCGACGGGCCGCCGAGTGACACGGCCGGTCGGCGTCGGCATCACCGGCCGACGCCGACCGAGCTCCACGCCTACTTGGAGGCCGGTACCGCCGGCTCGGCGGGGACGCACGACGGGCCGTCCTCGGGTGCCCGCCGCTTGTCGTCGGTCGCGGCGTCGCCCGCCGGCCCGACCGCCTTGGTCATCGGACCGGCCGTCACGCAGCGACCGTCGTCGTGGGCCGCGTAGGCCACGCCGGCGGCGGTCGCTCCGCCCACGATCAGGGCCGCCGCGCCGACCACGAGCGCCAGTCCGCGTCGAGTTCTCATCGGTCACTCCTCCGTCTCGGTGTTCCACCAGCCCGGACCGGTGCGGCCTCGGACCAACGCTCATTCAGCCAGACCCGACATTCGGTCACCGTTTGCGGAATTCCGCGTACGAGCGCCCGTCGTACACGCCATGGACCGAACGCTGACCGAACGCCCGAGACGGGATGATGTGCCCGAACGCCCGTGGAGTGACCAAGAAGGACGAGCTTGTGCGGATCCTGATCGCTGAGGATGAAGTGCTGTTGGCACGAACACTGGCCGCCGGGCTGCGTCGGCACGCTATGGCGGTGGACGTGGCCACGGATGGGGCCGGGACGCTGGAACGGCTCGCGGTCACCGCTTACGACGTGCTCATCCTCGACCGCGACCTGCCCGTCGTGCACGGGGACGAGGTGTGCCGGAGGCTGGTCGCGGAAGACTCCCCGTGTCGCATCTTGATGCTGACGGCGGCGCGCACACTCGATGACACCGTCGCCGGGTTCGGTCTCGGCGCCGACGACTACCTGACCAAGCCGTTCCGGCTTCCCGAACTGGTCGCCCGGGTACGGGCGTTGCAGCGTCGTTCCGCGCAGGCCCGCCCGCTGGTACTGACCGCCGCCGGGATACGACTCGACCCGCACACCAAGCAGGTCACCCGCGACGGCCGGGAGATCCGCCTGGCTCGGAAGGAGTTCGCCGTGCTGGAGATCCTCCTGGCCGCCCAGGGCGGCGTGGTCAGCGCCGAACACCTGCTGGAGAAGGCATGGGACGAGCACGCCGACCCATTCACCAACGCGGTCCGGATCACCATTCACGCACTGCGGCGAAAACTCGGCGATCCGCCGGTGATCCATACCGAGATCGGCATCGGCTACCGGCTGGCTCCGCGATGACCGCCGCGCCCCGGCCGCCCCGGCTGACGATCCGTGTCCGGCTCACGCTGTTGTACGGTGCCACCTTCGCTGCGGCCCTCACCGCGGCATTGGGTGCGATTTATGTGATTATGTCCGAACTGGTCACCCCGGCAGTCGCCGCGCGACCGACCGTGCCGCTCGGCTCCCCGTCCCCCATGCCGGCGCAGCCTCTCCGAGACGCCCCGCAGCCGCTCGACAGTCTGCTGCGCATCTCCGGACTGGTGTTGGTGATGTGCTCGCTGGGCGGGGTCGCCATCGGGTGGATCGTGGCCGGCCGAATGCTGGCCCCCATCCGCCGCGTCACCACCACGGCAGCCAGGATCGCCGCCGGTCACCTCCATGAGCGTGTCGCTCTCCCCGGCCCCGACGACGAGGTCAAGGAACTGGCCGACACCTTCGACGACATGCTGTCCCGCCTGCAGTCCGCCTTCGACGGTCACCGGAACTTCGCCGCCAACGCCTCGCACGAGCTGCTCACCCCGCTGGCCACGAGTCAGGCGCTCATCGACGTGGCGGCCGCCACCCCCTCGGACTGTGACGTGCCCACCCTGCTCGCCGACCTGACAGAGGTGAACGTGCGAAGCGAGCAGATCGTCGGCGCACTGCTCGACCTGGCCCGGGCCGAGCGCGGCATCGGATCCCCGAGAACCGTTGATCTGGCGGACTTCGTCCGTGATGCGATTGCCATGACCTTGGACGAGGCGTCCCGAAGGGACGTGTCGGTACTCTCCCGGCTGGACAATGCGCTCGTCATCGGTGATCCCATCCTGCTGCGCCAGCTCGCCACCAATCTGATGACCAACGCGATCCGGCACAACAACCCCGGCGGCGAGGTCACGGTCACCGTCGCCACCGACCGTGGCCACGCCGTGATGACCGTCAGCAACACCGGTCCCCGGGTGGCACCCGATCAGGTGGCGCGGCTGTTCGAGCCCTTCGCACGCCTCGGCGGCCGGGCCCGCCACAAGGACGGCGATGCTCAGAACGGCGGGCATGGACTGGGCCTTGCGATCGTCCAGGCGGTGACCACCGCGCACCACGGCACGCTCGCCGTGACCGCGAATCCCACCGGCGGCTTGACCATCGACATCAGCCTGCCGCTCGCCGTTG
Organism: Actinoallomurus sp. NPDC050550; assembly: GCF_040655075.1. Lineage (NCBI taxonomy): Bacteria > Bacillati > Actinomycetota > Actinomycetes > Streptosporangiales > Thermomonosporaceae > Actinoallomurus > Actinoallomurus sp. NPDC050550. The sequence goes on from NZ_JBFAJC010000027.1 coordinate 113,641, forward strand.
ATACCGCGGATTTTGACCGCAGAGCCACCCGATGACCATCCCGGTCGCGTGTGCCGTTCCTCCGGCCGATCGAAGAAGGAGTCTCGAAGATCCGCGGGTGGCATCTGCCGTGCCTTCTGCACGTCCGCAGCGGGGCCGGGATCGGCCGTGGCGAGCACGGCCGATCCCGGTCGGTCATCTACTGCGCGAGGGGCGTGGTGATGTGGAACCGAATGGTCTCCTCGTCCACGCTCCGGCGTTGGAAACCGCACTTCTCCAGCACGCGGACCGAGGCGGGATTGGTCGGTTCCACACCGGCGGACACCGTGTGGACCCCTGGTGCGGTGAGGGCGCGTTCCACCATCGCGCGGGTGGCCTCGGTCGCGTAGCCGCGGCCGTGGCGCGAATCCACGACGCCGTAGCCGATTTCGAGAATCCCGTCGCTGGGCGGCCAGAACAGGCCGATCGAGCCGACGACCAGGCCGCTGTCGCGTTCGATGATCAGGTGGTGTCCGAACTCGCCCAGCGTGTCGTCGGGGTGTTCGGAGATGAAGCCGGCGATCACGCGATCGCCTTCGGCGGGGAAGTCATCGGCCCAGTACGCCGAGCGGGCACCGTTGACGACGGCGGTCACCTCATCGGCCGACCATGTCCGCAGGATGAGGCGGTCGGTGGTCAGCTCGGAATCGGTCGAAGAAAAGAAGGAAGACACGAGAGAACTCCTGGTCGCTGGAAACGACCCGGGCCGCGAACTAGCCTCACGCGGACCGGATGAGGGCACGCTGAACAGGGCTGCTGGCAGCCATATTCATCAGCCTCCTGGCATCCGGCCGTACGCGTATCTCGCATCGACGGCGACCGTACCAAGATCTCATCTGTCCGGACAACGCGAGAAAGTGACTTCCGGGCGGGACCCCCGGCCCGAAGCGGGCCCAGACCGCCTCGCCGGCCCGGGTTGGCCGATCTCGACCGGGCGCGCAGGGCTCGCTGGTTCCATTGGCCGCACTGTGCGGGTGAGTGTCACCGCCGCGATTCCTTTTCCGATGCCAGAAGGTCTACCTGTTGTGGGCCAAGGACCTTCCGCGACTGCAGGGGGCGAGGCCTGATTCGCCGAGAACTGCGAGAGAGGATCGTAAACGGTGGAGAGTAAGCAAGATCCCGTGCCTACCCGGCAGCTGAGCCGGGCCTTCGCCAGCACCCGGGTCGTGCTGGCCAAGGTCGGCCCCGACCAGTTGGATACTGCGACGCCGTGCGTGTCATGGGACGTGCGCGCGCTGATCAACCATTTCGTCGGCTCGGCCCGGTGGGGGGCCTCCGCCGCCATGGGTGCGGGTTATGAGATCACCGACGAGGACTATGGGGCTGGCGACTTCCTTGCCAGTTACGACGACAGCATCAAGGTTGCGCTGGCAGCTTTCGGGTCCGCCGGCGTTCTGGAGAAGACGATCGAACTGGCGTTCGGTGAGTTCTCCGGTGCGGACCTGATGGGCATGGTCGCCAGGGACCAGTTCACCCATGGATGGGACCTTGCCCGCGCCATCGGGTACCACACCGACCTGGATCCCGAACTCGCCGACGAACTACTCATCCAGGCCCGGGTCGAGATCCTCGACGCCTACCGTGGACCTGAAGGAGAGGCCATCTTCGGGCCCATCGTCGAGGCTCCTGCCAGCGCGTGCCCGGCCGACCGGCTGGCCGCCTTCCTCGGCCGCTCTATATGACCGAGAGTAGTTTTGACCTGTGGCGGATCTGACCAGGAAACCGTCGTTCCCTGACAGTGAGGCGTTCGTCAGGGACACCGAGCCGTTCCGGCGGGAGCTGCTGGCGCATTGCTACCGCATGCTCGGCTCGGTGGACGACGCCACAGATGTGGTCCAGGAGACATATCTGCGTGCCTGGCGTTCCTACGGCGCGTTCGAGGGCCGGTCATCGGTGCGTACCTGGCTCTACCAGATCGCCACCAACGTCTGCCTGACCGCGCTGGGGCATCACAGCCGGCGTGTGCTGCCTTCCGGCCTCGGCGGTCCGGAACCAGACCCCGAGGCCGCCCCGGAACCGGCCGGACCCGATATCAGCTGGCTTCAGCCGGTTCCCGACGTACTCGTCAGCCCAGACAAGGCCGACCCCGCGTCCATCGTCCTCGCGCGCGAGGACCTGCGGCTGGCGCTGGTTGCCAGCCTCCAGTACCTGTCCGGTACGCAACGGGCCGTGCTCATTTTGCGGGATGTGTTGTCTTTTCCCGCCGCCGAGGTCGCCGTCATACTCGGCACCACCACAGCGGCAGTCAAGAGCACGCTGCAACGCGCCCGCGCCCGGCTCCGGGACCTGGCCCCTGCGGCTGACGAAATCACCCAGCCCACCGAGCCGGGAGCCCGTGCGCTGCTCGACCAGTACATCGCGGCCTTCCAGAACGCCGACGCGTCGGCCCTGGAACGGCTGCTGTGCCGGGATGCCACCCTGGAGGCGACGCCCTTCAAGACCTGGTTCGCCGGCTGCAAGACCTGCGTGCCCTATCTCCGTACCCGGGTTCTGGGATCGCCCGGTGATTGGCTCATGCTGCCAACGAGCGCCAACGGGCAGCCCGCCGCGGTGGCCTACGCCCGTGATCGACACGGCACCTACCAGGCGTACGGAATAGTGGCGCTCACCGTCACCAGCGCAGGCATCAGTCAAATCTTCTCATTCCACCAACCCGGCCTGGCCGCTACATTCGGCTTCCCGCCGACAGCCGTCCCTCCGATCGGCGTCCGCTAGTGTCCCGTAACTGAAGATTGTTTACTTTGGCCGAGCGCATCTGTTCGATCAGGAACCTGGCACGTACGGCAGCTTTGTCCTCGTTCTCGCCTTGACGGACTAATTTGGCGAGCGGCACCACCGGTCCGGCTCAATGACTCGGCACGCTAGCACTGCACGATCCAGAACTGGGCTTGTGTGGCCCTCAACGGTAAGCCTGTCGTCCGTGCGTCGACGCATTCGCGATGCGTTCGCCGAGCAGTAGTGCAGCGACCGACTCCGGGGCCTCATGCATTGCGTCGTGGCCGGTTGGGAGGTCGTGGACCTGCCACTCGGGATCGGCTTGGAGCCGGGTGCGGAGTTCAGCGAACGGCGTCCGGTCTTCCCATCCCGAGCAGTAGATGAACTCCCGGCGCGGGACCTGGGCGAGCGTGCCTGTGAGCCGGATCGTTTGCAGGAACGAGGCGAGGGGATGGGGACGGCGGCGGGGATCGCCGCCGTCCGGCGGTCGGACGGCGTAGCCGGTGGTCGCAGCGCCGGCGGCGAACGCTTGTCGGTAGCGCTCGGTCGTTGACGACCAGCACGACTCGCCATCGCGCGGTACGTAGGCGTCGAGATGCACCAGTCGTGAGATCCGGCCGTCGGCGCGATCGGCGGCGGCGGCGATCACCATCCCGCCGTAGCTGTGGCCGACCAGCGTCGCGCTGGTGATGTGGGCGCGATCGAGGAGCCGCAATACGTCGTCGGCGTGCGTGTCGAGGTTGGCGGTCGCGACCGTCGCGTTGTCGTCGTCCGGCCGCAGACCGGTCAGGGTCAGGGCGTGAACGGCATGACCGGCACGCTCCAGCAGCGGAACCACCGCCTCAAACGACCAGGAGCCGTGCCAACCGCCGGGCACGAGGACGAACGTCGCCACGCGTTTCTCCTTCTCTCTCAAGCCGCGGCATCGAGGCACGCTGCCTCGATGACGTGTGGTTCGGTCGGGCGCTCTGCGCGGCTGAAGACCACTCCGCATGGAGGCAGTGTCGCCAGATCAAGGTGTGGCTTGCCACCGATAAGATGCCAACTGATGCCTGTTCGCGGCCAATCTCGCCTGATCGCCGGTGCGACGTCACATGTGTGGCCGTCCGGCGGACGCCACCTGTGGCCATCCGGCGAAACAAGCGCGGTGCAGTCGCACGCACGGGGACACCTGGTATACGCAGCCAGCGGCGTCTTGGCACTTCACACCGAGCGCGGCACGTCGATCGTTCCCGCCAACCGGGTCGCCTGGACCCCCGCCGAGTTCACGCACTACCACCGCGCCCACGGCGACACCGATATGCGGATCGTCTTTCTCACGCCATCCCTCGCCCGGCTCATACCAGACCATCCCGCCGTGTTCCTGGCCTCCGACCTCGCCCGCGAGGTCCTGCTCGCCCTGACCGGCCCCCGCAACTACGACGACGCCGTGCCTGGCTACAGCCGCTCCGCGCGCTCTCGCCTCCTTCGAGTCCTGGTCGATGAACTCCGCGAAGCACACGAACAGCCACTGCACCTGCCGGAGCCGCGGGACGACCGACTGCAGGCCATTGCCCGGATGCTGTACGAGAAGCCGGCGGACAACGCCACGCTGGCCGAACTCGGGAAGACGATCGGAGCCAGCACCCGCACCCTCAGCCGGCTGTTCCGCAACGAACTCGGCATGACCTTCTATGAGTGGCGCACACAGCTACGCATCCACCACGCGCTCGTGCTCCTCGCCGACGGCCACGACACCACCCAAACCGCCTACGCCTGCGGATGGGCCAACCCCAGCGGCTTCATCGCAGCGTTCACCAACATCATCGGAACGACCCCGGGCCGCTACCGAACCGGTCGCCAGACCAACGCCCGCGCGTCTCAACTCCCGACGGTGGTCAAGTCCTCGGGGTGATTCGTACTCGCACCCAGGCCGATGTGGTCCGCGATCGGACAGGAGATGACCCCCGCGCGCCTCGCGATTCCCGCACAACTACAGCGGCGGCACCAACCATCGGCTTGACCACGCGACAAGCCAGGGCCACACGTCAGGCCCAAAGCGTTGCCCCCCGACGACCGAACCGAGACTCGTCGAGCCGGGCGACCAGCCGGCAACGTCTACACCCTCGACTGCGAAGAGCCCTTAAACGCGACTTCGCCCCCAGATCAGCCATTCGCCCGTGGATCAGTTACATATCATGTAATCGGGACGGATAACGGGACTATTTTCCGTCCAGGGCGGCTGCCTTCGTTCTGCGCCGTGCCCTCAGGCGATAATTTTCCCGTCTGAGGGCACAGTGCAGAATAAAGCCCCGTCGCCCGCTAGCGACATTCAGGCGTTATGTCGGGTCTTGCCGTCTCTATCTCACGCGATGGAAGGGCCTCAGAACCTGCCTCGCAGCGGCCTTCAGTGAACGCGCGCGTCGTCGCCATCGATCACAAGGACGTGTCCGTCGCGTAGCGCCTGGTGCGGAACGCCGTGCGCGCGGTATGACGCCGCGACCGCGTTCAGCGCCTCGGACTCGGGATGACCAGGCGAGTCGACGTGCGGAACGATGGCGTGGGCGAGTACTCCCAGCCCGGTCCAGATCACCGGTTCGCCGTAGGTGTCGGGCACGACCTGAGGATCGTCACAATGCTCGAGACCGCGCAGACTCGGGGCGAGCGTGCAGGCTCCGGCGCTGTACCCGGCGTACACCAGCGCATCCTGGCGCAGCAGCGAGGTCAGAGCGGTGTCCGCGCCGCTGCGGGCGAGCGCGTGGCGGAGCATGAAGACGTTCCCGCCTCGCACCCACACGGCGGGTACATGCGCATCAGCGGGCGGTCCCTTCCCTGTCGTGGTCATTGGTTCGGGTCGGGCAGCAAGGCGTCGGCGTCGAGCGGCCATATGGCGGTCCGGAGCCGGTAGACGAAGTGATCGAGGTCCACCGGCCTTGTCTACGGTCTGTTGCTCCGTCCACGCAACCGGAAAGGGCGCGACTGGGGACCGGCGATGGGCGCTTTCGCTGTGCCTTACGCGCGTCCGCAGCGGGCCGGGATCGGCCGTTGCGGGCACGGCCGATCCCGGTCGGTCATTACCGCGTGAGGGGCGTGGTGATGCGGAACCGGGCGGTCTCCTCGTCCACGCTCCAGCGTTGGAAACCGCACTTTTCCAGTACGCGGACCGAGGCGGGATTGGTCGGTTCCACACCGGCGGACACCGTGTGGACCCCTGGTGCGGTGAGGGCGAATGCCACCATCGCGCGGGTGGCCTCGGTCGTGTAGCCGCGGCCGCGGCGCGAATCCACCGCGAGTCACGGCGACCGGTGCGCCGGAAGGATGGACGCGCACCGGGGACGGCGACGCCTGCCCTGCCTGCAGCGCGGGCACCGGGCCCGTTTTCGACGAGGGGCCGTGTCCGCGGTGCCACGGCATATGTGTGCTGCGCGGTGACCCGCCGGAGCGTGGGCAGTGCGTCTACTGCCACTACTGGATGACCCAGGCCGACTACGACCTGACCGACGACGGCGGTACGGTCGCGGAGGTCCAGAGTCCGGACCTGCCGGATCCGCGCGTGCTCGCCATTCTCCTGATGCGCAACAACGCCGAGTCGTTCCGCGTCCAGCGTGCCCTGCTCGAACCGCTCATCGAGGCGATCGCCGCCGGTGGCCACCACACCTCCGCCGGGCAACTCGTCCTCGACTCCATGGTGACCGAACTCGCGCGGTGGGCCAATCAGGCGATCAGCGCCGGCATCGACGCCCTGCCCTTCCTCGACCTCTCGTACGACGAGGTCTGGGCGAAGCTGCTCGGCGACGGCGCGGACTTCTCCGGTCTCCCGGGGTGGCTCGTTCCGGGCTCTGCAGAAGAGGGCCAGGCCGACGAGGAACTGTGCGGCGGTTGCGGCGCGCCCGATCACTGCCTGACCGCCGGTTGCCTGCGAGACGCCGTCGCCGACCGCTCTGCCACCGAGCAGGAGTGAGGACCGCAGCCACCTGATATCGAACGCGGTCCTCCGCGCGGCGGAGGCGCGGCGCGTCGATGGTTGCGTCTGGCCCTGACGATCGGCCTGCCGGCGGACACGGGGTTCGTCGTGACGAAGGACGCGGTGGCCAGTCCTGCCTTCTAGCGTCATTACCGCTGCTGACAGCGGCATTGACCAACTTGGGAGGCGCCATGGTTGGGAAGCGGGCTCGGGAGGTCTACGAACGGAGCATCGAGCCGCTCGGCCCGGACCATACCTACGACGCGGGCACGGCGGTGGACCTTCCACGTCCCCGGGTGGACGGGTACCCGCAGTTCCCGTCCGAATGGTCCCTCGCCGACACGACGGAGCTGAACCAGAGCCGGGCCGCTGCGGCGGGGGACCTCGTGAGCACCCCCTTCGGCCGGCGCTGCTCGGAGGGAGGTTGCTCCGGCCCGCCCAGCTCGCCGAGATGACCGAGCACGCGGTGCCCGCCAAGACCCCCGGTGGGACACCGACCCCCGGGGTACGGGTACGGCCTCGGCATCGCCTGGCGCTCCATCGCCCCGGCGAAGGAGGCGTGGCGATTCTGAGCTTCCCGGTCATGGTCCGAAGCGGGCCCAGACGACCTTGCCGGCTCTGGGGGAGGGGTACCAGCCGAGGCGTCCGCCGGTGAGCTCGTTGATGAGGAAGAGGCCGCGTCCCGTCTCGGCGGCCTCATCGGCGTCGACGATGCGCGGCAGGTTGGCGCTGTCGGGGTCCCACACGCCGACCTCGCCGACGCGGTGGCGAGGTGTCGCGACCCAGGTGTGGATGACCTTGCCGGGGTAGAGCCGGCAGGCGTTCGTCGTGAGCTCGGTCAGGATGAGGCGGCCGAGGTGGCGGACGTCGCTCGACAGGCCCCAGGACTCGGCGGCCTGGTCGACGAGGTTACGCACCAAGTAGACATTCTCGGCGCATGCGTGCATTTCAAGAGTGAGTCTTGGGGGCGGAGTCCATTTCTCCTGATTTGCCGTGTCCATCGAACACCCTTTCGTCGAAACTCGCTGTATTCGCGTGATGACATCTGGTCACATGGTTCGTGGATATCGACGCCGTTGGTGACAACTGCCGGACCCAGGGGCGAAACACGCCGACGTCGGCGACACGAGTCGCGAACAGTCGCGAGACGAGTGAGGAGTGGTGACGGTGGCCGGAAAGGAACGACCGGGAATGCTCAAAGTGTTCGGCTCGGTGGTACGCGGATATCGCTCCGCCACCGGCCTGTCGCAGGATCAGCTCGGGGAGAAGATCCCCGTCTGCGGCTCACACATCGGCAAGATCGAGCGCGGCGAGACGCGCTGCGATCGGTCCATCGCCGTCAAGCTCGACGAGCTCTTCGACACGAAGGGGACGCTGCCCACGCTCTGGGACGAACTCGTCCTCGACGCGGCCTTCCCCGTCTGGTTCGACTGGCCGACCGTCGAGACCGACGCCGACTTCCTCAAGTCGTACCAGTGCCTCGTCGTCGACGGCCTGCTGCAGACCGAGGATTACGCCTCGGCCCTGCTGGGCGGAGACAAGGCCGCCACGGCGGCGCGATTGGGGCGTCAGGCGATCCTCACCCGCGAGGACCCGCCGCCACCTCGCCTGTCCGTGCTCCTGGCCGAGGGCGTACTGCGCAACGGCGTCGGCGACCGCGACGTCATGCGCGGGCAACTCGAGCACCTGCTCGAGCTCTCGTCCTTGCGCGTCTCCCTGCATATCGTCCCCGACCCGCTCCATCCGGCCGGAACGGTCGGGTCGTTCGTCCTCGCCACCCTTCCAGATCGCGCCGAGGTGGCGTACGTGGAGACGGCCGCACGCGGAATTACAACGAGCGAATCAGACGATATTCGCCTACTCTCGGAAGCGCATGAGGCGATCCGGTCGCGAGCCCTTCCAGTAGAGATGTCCCGCGACCTGATTCACCGGATCTTGGAGGACGGATGGACATGACGGATGCCACTTGGCGGAAGAGCAGCCGAAGCGGTGGAAACGGCGGTCACTGTGTTGAGTTGACCGTCGTCGAGGTCGCTGCGGACTGACCAAAATTACCAATTAGGACGAATTGCGGAGATCGCGAACGTGGCGTGGCGGAAGAGCAGCCACAGCGCAGGAAACGGCGGCGACTGCGTCGAGGTGGCCGCGAACGTCCGGCGTACGAACTCCTGAGGTCGGTCGTAGGCTGCCGGGGTGGGGATCGACGAGGGGACTCGGGGGGAGTCGATCGAGCATTTCGCTGCGGACCTGCCCCGGCTGCTGTCGTTCGACCTCACCAACGGCGAGACCGCCGAGGTCGTCGAGCACCTTCGGGGGTGCGACGCGTGTCGCAGGGAGCTGGTTGAGGCGGTCGCGGCGCAGTATCCGCCGGAGGCCACTCTGCCGCGCTGGTACACCGCCGAACCGGAGCCGGTGCCGAAGACGACGCCGCGCCGGTCCTCCATGCGGCGGCCACGACCGGTCGCCGGGCCCGCGAAGGCTTCGAAGATCCGCCGTTTCGGCACCCTGATCGTCGTACTGCTGCTCGTCGTCATGCTGGCATCCGTGATCCGCAGCTGTACCAGGACGGCGCATCCCCACTCCGGAAGGTCGTCCGCGGTGGTGTCGATCTCGAACGTCGGGCCGGTGCCGTAGGCTCCGCCGCGTGGACAAGACCGACTGGGCGGACGTGCGCCGTAGGGTGACCGAACTCGCCCGCACGCCGGGCGCCTCCGGCGTTTTCGGCTATCACGGGCACCGTTTCGAGCTGGAGCCGGCGCTTCGCCCCGATGAGCTCGCCGAACTCGAGTCACAGCTCGGCGTCACCCTGCCGGACGACTATCGAGAGTTCCTGCTCAACGTCGGGAGCGGCGGTGCCGGGCCCGCGTACGGAGTGTTCCCTCTTCGGCGTACGGGCGAGGGACGGTGGCACTGGGTCGGTGACGGTGCGGATCTCGCCGCCCCGGCCAGGATCGCCGAGCCGTTCCTCGTCCAGGGGCCGGAACGGGCCGTGCTCGAAGCTCTCCTGGCCGAGCAGCCGGAAGAGGAGAACTTCCCGGTCATCGAGGATTTCGACGCCGCGTACGAGGCATGGGACGAACGCTGGGTCGCGGTGCTGTGGGACGAGGCGCGGACCGCAGGTGCCATCTGCCTGTGTCACCTGGGCTGCGCGCGGCGCGAATGGCTGGTCGTCAGCGGGCCTGAGCGAGGGAACATCTGGGCCGATCACCGCGTCGACGACGAGGACCTCTTCCCGCTGACCGGCAGCGCCTCCGGCCGCGACGAGGGAGACCGCATGACGTTCGGGACGTGGTACATCGAGTGGCTGGAGCAGGCCGAGGCGAAGGCGCGTTCCTGAGCCTGCCGGGTGTCGTGGCCCGGGCGCCATGGTCTGATCGCGTCACCACCGCACCCGGGTGGCGAGCGCAGGCGGCGGACGTCACGGGGCGGCCCGGCCACCGAGATGGCCGGGCCGCCGTCACATCGCCGATCGGCTCAGGGGCACGTCTTCCAGGCCCAGTGGTAGGTGGTCGTGATGCTGCCGTCTGTCGAGTCCATCGCCATGAAGCTGGTGGTCTTCGTCGGGTCCGAGGTGCCGGCGTTCACCCGCAGCTCGGTGTTGATGTTGAAGTTCCGCGACTCGCCGCACGGCAGGTAGACCAGCTGCGCCACGTCGGTCGTGTCGGTGTTCTGCCAGTTGTCGTCGTACGCGCCGTTGAGGGTGTGGGTGATGGCCGTGGTCTGCGAATGGCCCTGGAAGTAGTAGTTCGCCTTCTCGGTGCCGCTGGCGCCCTTTTCGAGGTGGGCGAACCCGCGATAGTCGGCCTCGGCGATCGCGTACGTGAATCCCTGGGGTACGTGCACGGCCAGATTGAGCTGGCAGTTCTTCCGGAAATCGGTCGTTGATGCGCCGACGCCGACCTGGGCCAGATAGTTGCTGTACGTGACGGTGAAGGCCGTGTTATCGGGAGAAACGGCCACCGCCGCAGTCCCGGCCGGGCAGCCTGAGCCGTTGACCGTCGCGATATCGATGACGATCTTGTCGGGGGGTGGATTGGTGGGCAGGGAAGCGTGCCCGGGAGTCGCGGTCGTGGCGAAGAACGCCACGATCGCTGCGGCGGCGACCACTAATCTGCGCATGGACGGGTCCCTTCTATGGGGGATCAACGTTTCCGGAATCAAGAACAACGCTTCCACTGGAAGCGATAGATGGTGTTCACTCCGCCTTGCGTGGTGTTCATGGCCATATAGCTGGTTGTATTCGCCGCGTCGGAGTCGCCGGTCGAGACCCTCAGTTCCGTGTTCACATTGAGAATTCGGTCCACGCCGCAGGGCTTGTACACCAACGTCGCCACGTCGGCCCGGTCGGTGTTGTGCCATGCGCCGTCGTACGGGCCGCTGAGCGGGTGGCCGACCGCCACCGTCTCGGAGTTCCCCTGGAAGTAGTAGTTCGCCTGTTCCAGTCCCGTCGCGCCGGCTTGGAGCTGGGCGTAACCGGAATAGTCGGCCTGGGCGATCGCGTACGTGAACCCCCGGGGCACGTGTACGAGGAGGCTGAGCTGGCAGTTCTTTCGGAAGTCGGTCGACCCCGCACCGGCTCCGGCCTCGGCCGTGTAGTCGCTGTACTTCACGGTGAACCCCGTATTGTCGGAGGGTTCGGTCACCGCGGCCGTTCCCTGTGGGCAGCCGGAACCGTTGACCGTCTTCACGTCGACCGTGATCGGAACTGTCGGCGGTGTGGTGTCCGAAGCGTGGGAAGCCGGCGCGAGAGATATCAGAATCGCTGCGGCCGCACCGTCGATCGTCAAGTTCTTAAGCATGGCGAAGCCCCTTGATGGAAAATGTGGGTCCGCGTCTTCCAGGTCGGGAAGGGAAGCGGAGAGGGTGACCGATGGACGACCGGTAGGTGCTCCGCTATGGCGGGGTCATCTCTGGTGAACGCATGATATTTGCGCTCTGACAGGGCGTCAACAGATAACATTACTTGAAAATTCATCTTTGGTAACTAAAGCTCTCGGTAGTCGATCCGTAGCCGGGGGCGACTATTTAGGGCGCACATTAAATATCCTCTTCCGGAATGGATTCCATGCGGTGCCCGTGACGCTCCGAGTCGCTGACCCGGTAATGGCGATCCTGGACCGTTCCCCGGGTCCTCAGCCGGAATGGGCCGCACGGCGCGGCCGTATTCGGGTACGGACGGAGCGGCCTTTCATTCACGGTCTGAGGGCCGCGCCGTCGTCAGGTGCGCGGTGGAAGCGGTCGGGGTCGAAGCGTCCGAGCGGGACGCCACGTTGGACGAAGGGCAACCTTTGGCGACTCGGTGGCAACGATCGGAGGTCGCGGTCGGTCCGGGCTCGGTGCTTGGATCGGTCGCCATGGTGTGGGATGGGGCCATGGACGCGGCGAGCAGGTTCACGGCCCGTACCGCGTATGTGATGGCCGTCGCCTCTGCTCTGGTGTTCTCAGGCTTCGACGTGCTGCTGTACGCGCTCGGCCAGCGGACCGACGGGTTTCTGGGCCCGGCGGCGGGGCTGGGCCTCAGCCTCATCGCCGACCTCAGCCTCCTCTGGCTGATCCGGGCTCCGCGCGCCGTGGCCTCGATCGCCCTGGCGGTGTCCGCCGCGCGAGCGGTCGGGGAGCTCGTCGCTCCCGGAACTCTGACGCCGGCCCATCCGCTGGCGAGGATCGTCGTCCCGACCTGCGCGATCGTGATCATCTGGGTGATCATGACGGTGCGGCCGGTCCGTGAGGCGTTGTCGTTCACGGCCGCGTTCGCCCTGCTCGGCGCCCAACCGTGGCAGCCGAACGGACTGGCCACCCCGACGGGGATCGCGGCCACGCTGATCCCCGCGGCGCTGGCCTACTCCGCCCGGGCACGGGTGCAGCTGATGGCCTCGCTGCGCACGAGCTTGGCGGCGGCCGAGCGTGAGCAGCACCTGCTCGCCGAGCAGGCCGTGGCCGCCGAACGCCGGCGGCTCGCCACGGAGATGCACGACGTCGTGACGCATCATGTGACCGAGATGGTCCTGCACGCGGGAGCGCTGAAACTGACCGGCGAGAGCACTCACATACGGACGTCCGCCGAGCAGATCCGGGCTGCGGGCGAGAAGGCGCTCGGTGAGCTACGCGAGCTGATCGGGGTGCTGCACGGCGACGGACGGCACAGCCCCGGGCCCGCACCGCGGCCGTCCGGCACGTCGGACCCGGCGGAGGAGATCGGCGATCTGGTCCGGGCCGCGGGTGAATCCGGTGGCACGGTGACGCTCGAGCTCCGCGGCGTGCGGCGGCCGATGACGACGGCGATCGCGCGCACCGCCGTACGCGTGGTCCAGGAGTCCCTCTCGAACGCCCGCAAACATGCTCCCGGCTCCTCCGTGCATGTGGGGATCGACTATGGCGGACAGGCCACGATCGTTTCCATCCGCGATTCCGGTGGCGATGACCGGCACCGGAATCCGTCGCTGGCCGGCAGCGGATCCGGACTGGGGCTGGTCGGCCTGCGACGCCGTGTCGAGCTCATCGGGGGAGAGTTCTCCGCCGGGGAGCTGCCATCGGGAGGCTGGCAGGTGACGGCCTCGCTGCCGGACATCGAGGTCGGCGCCCCGGCGCGGCCGGGGGGTGACACGTGATCGAGGTGCTCATCGTCGATGACGACCCGATCGTGCGCCGGCACCTGACGACCATCCTGGAGACCGACCCGGAGATCACGGTGGTGGGCACCGCCGAGGACGGCGCGGAGGCCGTCGAGAACGCGTTGAGGCTGTCCCCGGACGTCGTCCTGATGGACATCCGGATGCCGGCGGTCGACGGCATCACGGCCACCGAACAGATCGTCCGCCAACCGGACCCGCCCGCGGTGATCGCGCTCACCACCTTCGACTCGGACGCCAACGTCGTACGGGCACTGCAGGTCGGCGCCCAGGGGTTTCTCGTCAAGTCGACGCCGCCCGAGGACCTGCTCCGCCTCGTCCGCGTCGCGGCCGACGGGAACGCCGTGCTGTCGCCCGCGGCGATGCGGCGGCTCATCGCACGGACCGAGACGGCCGCCGCCTCCCGGCAGGAGGCGATCTCACGAATCGCCGGTCTCACCGAGCGCGAGCGTGACATCGTGCGCTGCCTCGGGCTCGGGCTGAGCAACGGTGAGATCGCGGCTCGGCTCTTCCTCTCCGAGGCCACCGTGAAGAGCTACATCTCCCGGCTGCTCGGCAAGCTGCAGCTCCCCAACCGCGCCAAGGCCGGGCTGCTCGCCCAGCAGGCCGGACTGGTTTCCCCGGACGGCGAGTAGCCGGATCCGCAACTCCTGGTCCGCGATGGCAACCTTCGGGCGTACTCTCGCGCGCCCTCCCCTCTCTAGCGTCCCGGTCAGAGCGAATCGACGTACCACCGGGAGGGACGATGACCATGAAGGGCACACGCGTCGTCGAGGACGAGACGGCGGGGGCCGGGTGATGGGCTCGTCCCGGAGAGGACCGTCATCCACGGCCGGCGGCCGGACGGCGGTGGCCGAGCGGTCGCGCGGCGGCCGCCCGCCCCGCGGCCGGCGAGCGGCGCTGAGCCTCGTGGTCATCACCCCGCTCGTCGCCGAGTTCACCCTGGGCACCACACCGATCACCATGGCGTGGCTGATCCTCTTGTACGTCCCGATCTACGGCTTCGGCGTGCTGACGATCCGGGAACTGATCCGCAGAACCGGCGGCGGCTCAGGCTCCATGCTTCTCATGGGGATCGTCTACGGGCTGATCGAAGAGGGCGTCGCGCTGCAGGCCCTGACCAGCCCGCACCTGTACCACGTCGCACGGTGGGCTCCGCGCCCGTTCGGGATCAACACCGCGTACGCCGAGCTCAACCTGGCGTATCACGCGGTGTTCAGCGTCACGATCCCGATCGTCCTGGTCGATCTCATCTTTCCCGACCTCGCGCACCGGCCGTTCCTGCGCCGCCGTGGTTTGATCGGCGCCGGGGCCGTGGCGCTCCTGGGCGTACTGATGCTCCGGGCATCGGTGCCGCCGAAGGAGGATCCCGGCTACAACGTGCCGACCGCGGCTCTCCTGGTCATCCTCGCGCTCATCGCCGTACTGTCGGTGGCGGCGCTGTGGCTGCTCCCCAGGTCCAGGCGCTCGCCTCGTTCCCGGGCCGGATCACCGGTGCCGTCGCCCGTCGTGGTCGCGACGGTCTGCGGCGTCGCCACGCTGCTCTACCTCGGGTTGCTGTTCCCCTTCGGCGGCGCCCGCCGACCCGCCTTCACGCACGGCGACTGGACTCTGGTGCCGATGGTCCTGGCCGCCGTCGTGGCCGTCGCGGCGTGGTCCGTCATCCGGCGATGGGGCACCGCGGCCGCATGGTCGCGACGCCACCTGCTCGCCGCGGTGATCGGCGCGCTGGTCGCCCACACGCTCTTCGGTCTCGGCGCCAATACGCACACCGTCGCCAACGGGGTCGGCCTGGCCGCCGCCGGCGTCATCATGTGCGCACTCCTCGCGCTGCTGGACCGGCGCACACGAGACGTGCCCGGAAGCGGACTCCGGGAGCCGTCGTAGGCCTGACGTGGAAGTCCCTCTGGGCGAGGCGGGCGGCCGTGACCTCGATTCGACGGCGCCGCCTCGGCCCGCGGTCAGCCGCGTGGGGTGAGGACGACCGGGAGGCCGTTCTTCGGCTGGTAGGTCATCGCGTAGCGGCCGGTGACCTGGGCGCCCGGTACGGCCCGCACCTCGTACGCTTGGGCGATCGTCGCGATGAGGAGCTGGGCGATGGTGAGCGACATCGGCTCCCCGATGCACATGCGCTGGCCCTTGCCGAACGGGTAGTACGCGTCGCGGGCGCGTGCGTCGTAGCGTTCCGGGGTGAAGCGGTCGGGGTCGAAGGTCTCCGGGTCGTCCCAGTGGCGCGGGTCGTGGTGGGTGGCGTACGGGCTGATGATGATGTTCGCGCCGCCGGGGATCGCGTACGGGCCCACGACGTCGTCCTCGACGGAGCCGCGGAAGTACATGGGGAACGCCGGGTAGAGCCGGAACGTCTCGCTGACGACCCGCCGGGCGTACGTGAGCTCGGCCAGGTCGTCGTAGCCGGGTCGCCTGCCGCCGAGGACGCGGTCGACCTCCTCGCGGAGCCGGGCGGCGGCCTCCGGATGCTGCGTCAGCAGGTGCCAGGCCCACGCGACGCCGGTCGCGGTCGACTCGTACCCGGCGATGAAGATGGTGAAGACCTCGTCGCGGAGCTGGCGGTCGCTCATCCGCTCGCCGGTCTCGGCGTCCTTGGCCTGGATCAGCGCGCTCAGGAGGTCCTCTCCGGCGTCGCCGTCGGCCAGGGCGGCTCGCCGGGCGGCGATGAGGGCGTAGATCTCCTGGTCGAGCGCCGCGATCGCGCGCCCGTACGCCGCCGCGCCGGGGGTCGGCAGCCAGGACGGCACGAAGAACGTCCACACCCGCCGGGTCATGCCGGCGAACACCTGGTCCGTCAGGTCGTGCAGGCGGGTGGAGCGTTCCTCGTCGATGTCGGCGCCGAAGAGCGTCTTCAGGATGATCGTGATGTTGATCTGGACGGACTCGCGGAGGATGTCGACGGGCGTGCCGTTCGCGACCGCCGGGGCCCAGCTCGACATGGCGGCGTCCGTCGCCTCGCCGACGGTCTCGGCCATCCGCTGGATCCGCCGGGTGTGGAAGGCGGGCTGCATGAGCCGCCGCTGCCGCCGCCAGAAGTCGCCGTCGCTGGTGAACAGGCCGTTGCCGAGGGCGAGGCGGATGCCGTCCATGATGCTGCCCTTGATGTAGTTGGCAGCGTTGCCGACCAGGATGTGACGCACGTAGTCCGGGTGGCTGACGAGGTAGGCGCGGACCGGTCCGGCGCCGAGCCGTACGAGACCGTCGCCCTGTTGCGCGGCCTTCATGCAGTAACCGAAGGGGTCCTTCGCCAGCGCGACGAGGGAGACACCGCGGACTCCGGGGACGGGTACGGTCGCGTCGATCTGGGGGGCTGTGCCCATCGCGGCGTTCTCCAAAATCCGGCCGGGGGAGTGCCGGTGACCCGTGTGTGGTCCGGATCGGGCCAGGGGGAGGCCGAAAAACCGGAACAGTCGTCCAAACGGGGATTTTGGATCATCCGAGGGCTGAATGGCTAGCCGTAAGCCCGTTTTGGGTTCGCGGCGTTCCCGGCGGGTGCCGCCGCTGATCCGGCCCCGCGGCTGCCGGCCGTCGAGATGCGCGTTACCGGTCGGCGGGGACCGCGGCGGGGTAGTTGATGCCGTCCTCCGCGAGCCGCAACAGCTCCGACAGCACGTCGGAGAACCGCTCGGCGCTCACCGTGCCGGAGCTGAGCAGCTCGAACGCCGTGTGGAACACGGAGTTGACCGCGCTCGCGACCACATGCGGGCGCAGGTCGGTGTCGGGGTCGACGCCCATGCGCCCGGCGACGAGGCGGGTCATCTCCGCGTGCTTCTTCTGGCCGTGCTCCAGGCTGCTGCCGAACACGGCGGGGCTGGACTCCATCAGCTGCCGGATGCAGCCGAACCGCTCGGGGTCGAACCCGAACGCGCCGTCCTCGCAGGCGCGGATGACGTCGACCGCGGCGTGGCGGATCGCGGTGATCACCGGCTCGTCGGCGGGCCGGGCGGTGAACGCCTCCTGCACCGCGGCGAACTGCTCCTCCTGGAACGTGAGGAGGACGTCCTCCTTGGAAGCGAAGTAACGGAAGAAGGTCCGGGAGGACACGTCGACCGCGTCGGCGATCTCCTCGACGGTCGTGGCCTCGAAACCCTTTTCCGAGAAGAGCTGAAACGCGCTGTCCACGAGGGCCTCGCGGGTGCGCTGCTTCTTGCGCTCACGCCGGCCGGCCGTCGGTGTGCAGCCCTGAACAGCAGTGGTCGCCTCCATGCCCGGATGGTAGCCGACGTTGGACGCTTCGGCCAATAGTTCCTTCATCTTGTGACAGTCGTCATACGGAGACGTTCGTCGCTTGACGACAAGTGTCACAGCATGACAGTTTGGGCTCCACGCGAATCTCTCGGAGGCAAGTTCATGTCCCAAGCGACACTCGCGTCCCGTCCGGGGGCGCGCGAAAGGCCGGCCCGTCCCGGGCACGGCCATCCCTGGCTGACGCTGCTCGCGGTCGCGCTCGGCGTCATGATGGTCGGACTCGACGCGACGGTCGTGTCGATCGCCAACCCGGCCATCGCCAAAGACCTGCACGCCGACCTGACCGGTCTGCAGTGGGTCACCAACGGCTACCTGCTCGCGCTCGCCGTGACCCTGATCCCGGCCGGCAAGATCGCCGACCGGTTCGGCCGCAAGCGCACCTTCCTCGTCGGCGTGATCGGCTTCGCGGTCGCGTCCGTGCTGGTCGGCGTGTCCGGCGGCATCGGCATGGTGATCTTCTGGCGTGTCGTCCAGGGCTTCGCCGGCGCGCTGCTGCAGCCCGCCAGCCTGGCGATCCTCCGCAACACCTTCCCGGCCGAACGGCTCAACGCCGCGATCGGAATCTGGGGCGCCACCGTCGGCATCTCCATCGCCGGTGGCCCGATCGTCGGCGGCCTGCTCGTTCAGCACGTCAACTGGGAGTCGGTCTTCTTCCTCAACGCGCCGCTCGGCCTGGTGGCGCTGCTGGTCGGCCTGTGGGTGATCCGCGAGTCCCGCGACGAGGAGGCCGCCGGCTCGTTCGACATCGTGGGGGTCATCCTGCTGTCGGGCGCGCTGTTCGCTCTGGTGTGGGGCCTGATCAAGGCCGGGACGTACGGCTTCGGCGACCAGGTGCCGCTCTTGTCGTTCGCCGCGTTCGCGGTTCTGATCGCCGGCTTCGTGATCTGGGAACTGCGGACCCCGCACCCGATCCTGCCGATGAGCCTGTTCCGATCGGCTTCGCTGTCGGCCGCGACCGGCCTCATCGTCCTCGGCGCCTTCGCCCTCTTCGGGACCATCTTCTTCATCACGCTGTACCTGCAGCAGGTGCACGGCATGACCCCGGTGCAGGCGGGCGTCCGGATGCTGCCGATGACCGGGATCTTCATCGTGTCCTCGCCGCTGGGAGGCGCGCTGACCCAGCGGTTCGGGCCGCGCGTACCGCTCGGTCTCGGCATGATCTTCACCGCCGGTGCGCTGTTCGGGCTGTCCCGGATCGGGGTCGACGCCTCGTACAACCAGATCTGGCCGTGGTTCCTGCTCATGGGCCTGGCGTTCGGGTTCATCCTCACCGCCGGCACCGAGGCGATCGTCGCCAACGCCCCCGTGCACCTCGCCGGGGTCGCGGGCGGCCTGCAGCAGACCGCGTTCCAGGTCGGCGGCGTGCTCGGCACGTCGGTGCTCGGCACGATCCTGTCCAGCCGCGTCGGGAGCGTCCTCATCGACCGGCTGACCGGAGCGGGACTGCCCGCGCCGGCGGCCCACCAGCTCACCACGGCCAAGGACTACATCGCCCAGGGCGTCGCGCCGGTCCCGGCGGGTGCGCCCGGACCGGTCGCCAAGGCCATCACCACCGGTAGCCACCTCGCCTTCATGGACGGTTTCCAGACCTCCATGACGGTCGCCGCGGGCGTCGCGCTCGTGGCCGCGCTCGCCGCCCTCCTCGTACGACGCGGCGAGTCGCCGGTCGAAGGCGGCGTCGCGATCTGAGTGTCACCCGGGTACGGGCGGCCGCCGCCGCC
>NZ_JBFAJC010000028.1:0-125312 GCF_040655075.1 Actinoallomurus sp. NPDC050550
GCGGGTGATCTAGACACTCCCTCGACTACCAGAAGCCCTCTTCCGTCTCCAGAGCCGACACGCGACCCCACCCAAACCGTCTGCTAACAGGCTCTTACTGGCGACGAGGGGCGAGCCGTCGGCGAACGTCAGGTTGGCCAGTGCGGCGGGGCCGTGGCAGACGGCGGCGACGACCCCCTCGCCGTCCTTATAGATCGTCCGGGCGAGCTCGGCAGGGACGGCGTATTCAACAGTTCCTCTCCAAGGACGCATCAGTGTGCATGAGAACGATTGAGTGCTCTATCCGGCGGCGCTGGCCAGCCGCACACAATTGCAACGTCACCCGCTAACACACCGGATCTGAGTGATTACTTTAAGTTGACGCCGTGATTGGGGTGTCGCTAATCTTCGAACGTGCGTTCAGCCTCGCGTCCCGTTCCGAACCCGGCCGATGGTCCTGGCCGAGTGTTTGCCGCGCCGTTCGTAGTAACGGGGGCATCGGGTGTTGCGATCCGTGATCGCCTCAAGGGTCTGACCGTCCGCGATGAGATGGTGTTGCGGGTAGTGGGCGCGCATCTGGGGGCGTTGGCCTCAGGTGATTTGAAGGCCCGATGTGCCGACGGCCTGGACCACGACAGCGACCGGTGGGCGATGCGTAAGCGCGGATTAACCACCGCATCGTCGTCGCGGTGGGCCGGGTCGATCACGAAGGCCAGTCATGATCAGTGGGCGCTAGCGCGTCGTAACCAGCTTGCCCATATCCACTCCCTCGAGGCCGGCATCGCTACGCTTTCGCATCGGCTGTGCCTGCCCGTTGGGCAACCCGGATCCAAGCGCGCACCGGGTGGATATCGCTCGGCGGAGGAGTGGCACGCCAAATCCCGCCGCCTGGCCTCGTTGCAGGCTCGGCATGCGGCGGTGGTGGCGGACTGGCAGGCGGGGCGGATCCGCATCGTGCGCGGCGGCAAGCGGCTGGCCAACACCCGTCACTACTTGGAGGAGGCCGGACTGACCAAGGAGCAGTGGCGGGCGAAATGGGAGGCGGCGCGCTGGTTCTTGGCCGCTGACGGGGAGAGCGGGAAGCGGTTCGGGAATGAGACAATCCGCATCACTCCCGACGGGCAGGTCGCCATCAAACTGCCCACACCTCTGGCGGATCTGGCGAACGCCCCTCACGGTAGGTACATCCTGACCGCCCGAGTGACCTTTGCACACCGGGGCACCGAATGGGCCGACCGGATCGCTGCGGATCGGGCAGTGGCCTACCGCATCCATCACGATGCGCACCGCAACCGGTGGTACATCACTGCGTCCTGGCAACGCCCACCGGTCACAACGGTTCCGTTGCAGGCCGCCTTGGCGCACGGTGTGGTCGGGGTGGACACCAACAACGATCACCTCGCCGCCTGGCAATTGGACATCCACGGCAACCCGATCGGCGCGCCCCGCCGGTTCTTCTTCGACCTGTCCGGGTCAGCCGATCACCGCGACGCCCAGATCCGCCACGCGATCACCAGACTGCTGCACTGGGCCAAGGACTGCGACGTCAGGGCGATTGCGATCGAGGACCTGAACTTCGAGCAAGAAAAGACCCGGGAGAAACACGGTCGCCGCAAGCGTTTCCGCAACCTGATCTCCCGGTTCCCCATCGCCCGACTGAAGGCCCGGCTGGTGGCGATGGCCAGCGGCCACGGTGTGGCGATCGTGGCCGTGGACCCGGCCTACACCTCCAAGTGGGGCGCCCAGCACTGGCAGAAACCCATGACCACCCCCAACCGCACGATCTCCCGACACGATGCCGCCGGCATCGCGATCGGACGACGCGCCCTGGGACACCCGATCCGGCGACGGACGACACCGCCCCCTGCTCACCAGAGCGATGGACAGGGGCATCGGACCGTCCAGGCCTCATCGGGTCTCCCAGGGCGTGAGGGACCCTGCCCCCGGTTCCCGGACCACGCACTCGATGCGTGCCCCCGGGCCATGCGGCGAACGCAGGCGACCAGCACGCCCACCACCGTTCGGGGCGCCAGTGAACAGGAACCCACTCCTGCACACTGAAAAGGAACGGTTGTCGGGGAAGTCCCACCGCCAGGAATTCCTCCTCCGCCAGGTCGGATGGGTCGAGACCCGTCCTTCTGCGGCTCGCTGCCGACCACGCTGACGCGGTCCACCTCCTAGCTCCTCGCCACCATGACGGGCCCGTGCATTAGGCGGTGAGCGCCGTTCGAGCTCGATTGCTGCTCCAGAGACGCCTGCGGGGCGTGCTGGCCGCGGTGGCGGCGGGCGCCGGGATCACCGTCCTGCCGCACTACCTGCGCGCGACGGAACTGGCCACCGGTGTCCTGAGGCCGCTGCTGGAGCCGGAGCTGCCCCCGATCAACACGCTGTTCCTCGCCACCCGTGACGGACCCGCGCACCAGGCGGTGAGCGCCGTACGATCCCGGTTGCTGCTCCAAGGACGCCTGTGGTGATCGCGCCCGCGGGCAGTGGCCTTGATCAGGCGGCCCGGCGGGCGCGCCAGACCAGGTAGCCGGCGGTGACCAGCGGGCCGATGACCGCGAGGGTCAGCAGCGGAACGCCCAGCCAGCCGGAAATGGCGGTCCCCGTGCACTGGCCGCCGTGGCGGTGCCCGCTCGGGTCGTCCACGTACACGCACTCCCGGGTCGGGGCGAAGGCGACGAGCGCGGTGGGCGCGGCCAGCCCGCCTGGCCAGACGAGCAGGCCGGCCAGCTTGTCGCGGGCCGACCAGCGCGACGAGCCGACGAGCATCACCGCCCCGATCAGCCAGCCGACCACCGGGAGCAGCACTCCTCCGACGAGGAGCAGGAACACCGTTACCGCCTCATAGCGCCGCATGCCACCAAGGATGGCGGTGCCGGGCGATTCCGACGTGTCAGGACACGCGGTGGGCGCCGGGTGAGGGAATGGCCTCGAGGAAGCGCGGCGCCTCCCAGGAACGGTCGGCGTAGGCGGTGGTCACGGCCTCGCGGACCTGCTCGTCGCGGTCCGTGGGCACCAGGGCGATCACCGAGCCGCCGAAGCCGCCGCCGACCATCCGGGCGCCCCGCGCCCCGGCGCGTACGGCCTCCTCGACCGCCACGTCGGCCTCCGGCCAGGAGATCTCGAACTGGTCGCGCAGCGACAGGTGCGAGGCGGTCAGCAGCGCGCCGACCTCCGCGACGGCACCGGCCCGCAGCAGGCCGACCACGGCCTGGACGCGGTGGTTGTCGGTCACGACGTGCTGGGTACGGCGGCGCAGGACCGGGTCGTCGAGCACCTGGAGCGCGGCGGCGAGGTCCTCGACGTCGCGCAGCGCCGGGACGCCGAGCAGCTCAGCGGCCTTCTCGCAGGCGGCGCGGCGGCTGGCGTACCCGCCGTCGACCAGCTCGTGCTCGGCGCGGGTGTCGATGACCAGGAGCGAGAGGCCGGTCAGGTCGAGCGGCACCTGCGAAGACAGGCCGCTGCGGCAGTCGAGCAGCAGGGCGTGCCCCTCGGTGCACAGCAGGGAGGCCGACTGGTCCATGATCCCGCAGGGCATCCCGACGAAGTCGTTCTCGGCCCGCTGGGCGATGCGGGCCAGCTCCGGCCGGGCCACCTCGATCCCGTACAGGTCGCACAGGGCGAGCCCGACCGCGCATTCGAGCGCGGCGGACGACGACAGGCCGGCCCCCTGCGGCAGGTCGGAGTCGATCAGCACGGACGCGCCGCCCACCTCATGCCCGGCCGCGCGCAGCGCCCAGGCCACCCCGGCGGCGTACGCGGCCCAGCCGGTCACCTCACCGGGACGCGGATCCGAGACGCGTACGGCGTCCGGTGACTGCACGGAACGGAGTTCGAGGACGCCGTCGTCGCGGCGGGCCGCCGTGGCCGTGACGCCCTGGGCGAGGGCGAAGGGCAGGACGAAGCCGTCGTTGTAGTCGGTGTGTTCACCGATGAGGTTGACGCGGCCCGGAGCGCGCCAGACCCCTTCGGGGTCGCGCCCGTAGAACTCGCGGAAGTCCATGATCACCGTGCCTATCGTGGGGGCAGCGATCCTACCGGCAGCCCATCGGGAAACAGGTTTTCGGTCGCCCGTTCGAGAGCGATGCGGATGGCGCCGGTCGCGACCGCCTCGTCGCCCAGAGCGGACACTCTGACCTCGGGCGGAGGCGGGTACAGCGCGGCCAGGCGCTCGCGCAGCCCCCCGGCGATCAGGTCGCCGGCGCGCGACAGCCCGCCGCCCACGACGACGACGGCGGGATCGACGGCGAGGAGCAGCGCCGCCGTGCCGGTCGCCAGGTCGTCGGTGAACCCGTCGACGGCGGCCGTGGCGCGCGCGTCGCCGGACCGGGCAGCCGCGAAGACGGCGGCCAGATCGCCGTTGCCGGGGCAGGCGGCCAGCAGGCGGTCGGGGGCCTCCTCCCAGCGGAGTGCCCGCAGCAGCCCGAGCTCCCCGGCGCCGCCCCGGTGCCCGCGGTGGAGCCGCCCGCCGATGAGGACGCCTGCGGCGACCCGGTTGCCGGCGAGGACGCAGACGGCGTCCTGGACGTCCCGGGCCGCCCCGCGCCAGTGCTCGGCGATGGTGGCGAGGTTCGCGTCGTTCTCGACGACCACCGGCACGGCCTCGACGACCACCGGCACGGCGCCGCGACGGGCGACCAGGGCGTCGGTCACCGGAACGGCGCTGCCATCGGCGATCGGGGCATCGGCCGCAGCGTGACGGACGGCGATCGAGGCGTCGGTCACCGCGTTTCCACCGGCGATCGGGGCTTCGGTCAGGAGCGCGCGCCCGAGGTCGAAGCCGGTCCAGTCGGGCAGCACGGTGCACAGGGTGACCGCGCCGTCGTGGACGACGCCGGGCGTCCCGACGCCGATCGCGCGCAGGCGGCTCGGAACCACCCCGCTGTCTTCGAGGCAGCGGGTGAGGGTGGTCCGGGCCACCGCGAGGCGCTCGGCGCGGCCGAGGTCCGGATCGACCGTGGCGCGGCGGACCTCGCGGACCTCGCCCTCCAGGTCCGCGAGGATCACCAGGATCTTGTGGACGCCGATGTCGATGCCGGCGACGAACCCCTCGTCGGCGCCGAAGCGGAAGCGCCGCGCGGGCCGCCCGGTGCCGCCGGGCTCGGGTGGCAGCTCGCGGACGATGCGGTCGCGGACGAAGTCCTCGACGACGTCCTCGACCGTCGGGCGTGACAGCCCGGTGACCGCGCTGACCTCGGTGAGCGTGCGCGGGCCCTGGGCGTAGAGGGCCGCGAGCACGTCCGTGGAGTTCAGCCGGCGCAGCCGGGACGGATCGCCGCCTCGTCTCACCTGGACCCCCCTTGACATTCGCGCTCCGCAGCATAGATCCTCGCACTTACTAAAGAAAGTTCCTTTAATAAGTTGGAAGGAGACGCATGCCGGTCACCCTGGCCCTCGTCGGAGCGGGCATGCGCGGGTCGGACTACGGCCGCCGCGCGGTCCGTGACGGCCGCGCGCGCGTCGTGGCCGTGGCCGAGCCCGTCGCCGAGCGCCGGGAGCAGGCAGCCGCCGAGCACGGGCTCGGTCCCGACCAGGTCTTCACCGACTGGCGGGAGCTGGCGGCGCTGCCGCGCCAGGCCGACGGGGTCATCGTCGCCACGCGGGACGTCGAGCACGTCGAACCCGCCGTCGCCTTCGCCGAGCGCGGCTACCACCTGCTGCTCGAGAAGCCGATGGCGCCCACCGAGGCCGGGTCGGAGGCGATCGCGGAGGCCGCCGAGCGCGCCGGGGTCATGCTGGCCGTCTGCCACGTCATGCGCTACTCCGCCTACACCCGCGCGCTGAAGGGGCTGATCGACGCGGGCCGGATCGGCACCGTCGTCAGCGTGCAGCACCTCGAGCCGATCGGCTGGTGGCACTTCGCCCACTCGTACGTGCGCGGCAACTGGCGGCGGGAGGACGAGTCCTCCCCGATGCTGCTGGCCAAGTGCTGCCACGACATCGACTGGCTGGCCCACATCATCGGCCGGCCGGCCCGGCGCGTGTCCTCCTTCGGCGGGCTCATCCACTTCCGCCCGGAGAACCGCCCCGAGGGCGCGGCGGACCGGTGCCTCGACTGCGCGGTCGAGGCCTCCTGCCCGTACTCCGCGTCCCGCACCTACCTCGGCTTCGTCGGCGACCCCGACCGCGTGCACTGGCCGCTCAGCGCGCTGACCTTCGACCCGTCGCCCGAGGGGGTCCGCGAGGCCCTGCGGCACGGGCCGTACGGCAGGTGCGTCTACTCCTGCGACAACGACGTCGCCGACCAGCAGGTCGTCACGATCGAGTACGAGGGCGGAGTGACCGCGTCGTTCACCGCGACCGCCTTCACGCCCATGGCGTTCCGCAAGACCCGGATCTTCGGCTCCCGCGGCTCCATCGAGGGCGACGGCGTCCGGCTCACCGTCGAGGACTTCGTCTCCGGGACGAGCGAGGTCATCGAGACCGACGAGGGGGAGGAGGTCTCGCTCGCCGGAGACCACGGCGGGGCGGACCAGGCCCTCACCGACGCGTTCGTCGCCGCGCTGGCCGGCGGTGACCCGTCGCCGCTGCTCTCCGACGCCCGTACGTCCCTCG
Source organism: Actinoallomurus sp. NPDC050550 (assembly GCF_040655075.1). Lineage (NCBI taxonomy): Bacteria > Bacillati > Actinomycetota > Actinomycetes > Streptosporangiales > Thermomonosporaceae > Actinoallomurus > Actinoallomurus sp. NPDC050550. Next base: position 6,538 of record NZ_JBFAJC010000028.1, read on the forward strand.
CGAGCCACCGGCTGGTGTGGGCCGCCGAGCGGGCCCGGCGCACCGGCACCGTCGTCTCCCTCGCCGATGACGGGAGCCCCGCCGGCCCCCGTTCCACCCCCATCGCACCAGCGGAGTCACCATGAAGCACCGTTTCCCGCGTCGCGGCCTCATCGGCGCCGTCCTGGCCCTCGGGCTGTGCGCCTGCGGATCCTCCGGCACCTCCCACGACTCGGCCGGTCGCGGGCCGATCACCTGGGCCAGTTTCAAGGATCCGACCGGCACCCTCCGGAAGATCGTCGACAGCTGGAACTCCTCACACCCCGACACCAAGGTGACCCTGGTCGACCTGCCCGAAGCGGCCGACGCCCAGCGCCAGCAGCTCGTCCAGAACGCCCAGATCAAGTCCACCGCGTACGACGTCGTCACGCTCGACGCCGTCTGGACCGCCGAGTTCGCCGCGAACCGGTGGGTGGACCCGATCACCGGGCTGGACACCGGGGGCTTCCTCGGCCCTTCGCTGCGCACCGGCCAGTACCGCGGGAGGTTGTACGCCGCGCCGTGGCTCACCGGCGCGGGACTGCTCTACTACCGGACGGACCTGCTGAAGAAGGCCGGGATCGCCAAGCCCCCCACGACCTGGCAGGAGCTCACCGACGACTGCGCCAAGGTGCGCAAGACCGCCGACGTCGGCTGCTACGCCGGCCAGTACGACAAGTACGAGGGCCTGACCGTCAACGTCACCGAGGCGATCGGCAGCGCGGGCGGCCACGTCCTGGACGCCTCCGGGAAGCCGGCCCTGAACACCCCCGAGGCCCTCGCCGGGCTGCGATTCCTCACCGACGGGTTCAAGAACGGCCTGATCCCCAAGGCCGCCCTCACCTACCAGGAGGAGAACGGCCGGCGCGCCTTCGAAGCCGGCGAGCTGCTGTTCCACCGCAACTGGGCGTACGTTCACTCCCTCGCGAGCAAGACCGACGGCTCCAGCAAGGTCGCGGGGAAGTTCGACGTCGCGCCGCTGCCCGGGCGCACCGGCCCGGGCGTCTCCACCCTCGGCGGTAACAACGTGGCGATCTCCGCCTTCTCCAAGCACAAGAAGACCGCGCTCGACTTCATCCGGTACGTCACGGGCCAGGAGGTCGAGAAGACCTTCGGGCTCGGCAGCGCGTACCCGATGTCCCGCGCCGCGCTGTACTCCGACCCGGCCATGGTCAAGGCGCAGCCGTACCTGCCCACGCTGGCCACGTCGATCCAGAACGCCCAACCCCGGGCCGAGGCCGTCCGCTACGGCGACGTCACCGCGGCCATCCAGGAAGCGGCCTACGCGGCCCTGCGGGGACAGCAGAGCCCCGAACAGGCACTCTCTGGCCTGCAGACCAAACTCGGACCCCTCACCGCGAACTGAGGCCGCTCAGGGACGGACCCGGCGGCGGCCGGCGCACCGCCGCCAGTCCTCCCGCGGCCAGTCCTCCCGCGGCCAGTCCTCCCGCGGCCAGTCCTCCCGCGGCCAGTCCGCCCGCCGCCCGTCATCCCAGCGTTCCGACCACCGCTCTCACCGCCGCGCGAACGCCCAGGCGTCCGAGACCATCGCCCGCAGATCGCGCTCGGGCTTCCAGCCGAGCCGGTCGGAGATCTTGACGGAGGAGGCGATCAGCACGGCCGGGTCGCCGGGCCGCCGAGGGCTCTCCACCGCCGGGATCTCGTGCCCGGTCACCTCGCGGCACACGTCGATGACCTCGCGGACCGAGTAACCCGAGCCGCTGCCCAGGTTGAAGATCTCGTGCGTTCCCGGCGCGCAGGCGTCGAGGGCCAGCAGGTGGGCCTCGGCGAGGTCGACGATGTGGATGTAGTCGCGGACGCAGGTGCCGTCCGGCGTGGGGTAGTCGGTGCCGAAGACGGAGACCGACTCGCGCTCGCCGAGCGGCACCTTCAACACGTTGGGAATGATGTGGGTCTCGACGGTGTGCCGCTCGCCGTAGCGGCCGTAGGCGCCCGCGACGTTGAAGTAGCGCAGGCTCACCCCGCCGAGGCCGTACATCCGGGCGTACTCCGCGAGCGTCGTGTCGATGGCGAGCTTCGAGGCGCCGTACGGATTGGTCGGACGGGTCGGGTCGGTCTCCAGGATCGGCGTGCGCTCGGGCTCGCCGTAGGTCGCGGCGGTGGAGGAGAACACGATGCGCGGCGTCCCGTGCGTCCGCATCGCGTCCAGCAGGGCCAGCGACTCGCCGAGGTTCTTGTCCCAGTACAGGCCGGGCTTCTCCACGGACTCGCCGACCAGGGACTTGGCCGCGAAGTGCAGCACGCCGTCGAACCCTTCGGAGAGGGTCTCGTGCGCCGCCTCCCGCAGCGTGCCTCGAACCAGCCGCGCGCCGTCCGCGACGGCGTCGGCGTGCCCGGTCGACAGGTCGTCCAGGACGACCACCTCGTGCCCGGCCTCCAGCAGCCTGGCCGAGACCACGCTGCCGATATAGCCGGCGCCCCCCGTGACGAGAAGTTTCATCGGACCTCCAGCGAGAATGAACCTGTACGCTTTCAGCTCTAATCTTTCCGAACAACCCGACTGGACATGGACGACCCACATAGTCTTAGGCGTTTCTCATGAGGGAAACGCTGGTGAGCGCCGCGATCGTCCTCGCGCTCATTCTCGTCGAGGCCCTTTTCGTAGCCTCCGAGATCGCCCTCGTCTCGCTGCGCGACAGCCAGGTCCGCCGGATCGCCGACCAAGGCCGGCGCGGCCAGGCGGTGGCGAGACTCGTCGGCGATCCCAACCGCTTCCTCGCCGTGGTGCAGATCGGCGTCACGCTCACGGCCCTGCTGTCGTCCGCGTACGGCGCGATCACGCTCTCCGAGACCGCCAAGGAGGCCCTGATCCGGCAGGGCATGTCCGACGGGATCGCCGGGTTCATCGGCGTCGTCGGCGTCACCCTGATCATCTCCTACGTCACGCTGGTCATCGGGGAGCTGGCGCCCAAGCGGCTCGGCCTGCAGCGGGCCGAGGGCACCGCGCAGATGGTGGCGCCGTTCCTCGACCGGATGGCGAAGGCGTCGCGGCCGGTGATCTGGCTGCTGTCGAAGTCGACCAACGTCATCGTCCGCGTGCTCGGCGGCGACCCGGACACCTCCCGCGAGGCGATCACCGCCGAGGAGATCCGCGCGCTCGTGGCCGGCACCACCGAGATCGCCCCGGACGAGCGGAACCTCATCGAGGAGGTGTTCGCCGCCGGCGAGCGTCAGCTGCGCGAGGTGCTGGTGCCGCGCACCGAGGTGGAGTTCCTCGACGCGGCGACGCCGCTGGCCAAGGCCGCGCGCACGACCACGGGCAGCCCGCACTCCCGGTACCCCGTCTACCGCGACTCCCACGACGACGTGATCGGGTTCGTGCACGTCCGGGACCTGCTCGATCCGCAACTCTCCGGACGCTCCACGCCGGTGGGCGAGCTGGTCCGGCCGGTCCTGTACCTGCCGGCGAGCAAGCGGGTGCTGGCCGCGCTGTCGGAGATGCGGCGCGAGGGCCACCATCTGGCGATCGTCGTCGACGAGTACGGTGGGACGGCGGGGATCGTCACCCTCGAAGATCTCGTCGAGGAGCTCATCGGCGACATTCGCGACGAGTACGACGTGGAGGACGACCACGCCCGCCGGCTGCACGGCGGAGCGCTCGAGATCGACGGCCTGCTCAACCTCGACGCGTTCGCCGACGAGACCGGCCTGGAGCTGCCCGAGGGGCCGTACGAGACGGTCGCGGGCTATCTCATGGCCGTGCTCGGGCACCTGCCGCAGGTCGGTGAGAACGTCGAGGTGGACGGGCATCGCCTCACCGTCACGGAGGTGGACGGCCGGCGCGTGTCGCGCGTCCGCCTCACCCCGCCGCCCGCCGCCCCGGCGGACGCCGACGAATCCTGAGAGAATCCACCTATGCCCATCGAGCCCAGCACGTCCCCGGCGCGCCCGCGGGTCCTGTCCGGCATCCAGCCGACGGCCGACTCGTTCCACCTCGGCAACTATCTCGGCGCGCTCCGTCAGTGGGTCGCCCTGCAGGACACCCACGATGCGTTCTACTGCATCGTCGACCTGCACGCCATCACGGTGGAGCACGACCCGGAGACGCTGCGGCGGCGCACGCGGGTGGCCGCGGCGCAGCTCTTCGCGATCGGGCTGGACCCCGAGCGCAGCACGATCTTCGTGCAGAGCCAGGTGCCCGAGCACGCGGAGCTGCAGTGGGTGCTGGCCTGCCTCACCGGGTTCGGCGAGGCCAGCCGGATGACGCAGTTCAAGGACAAGTCGGCCAAGCAGGGCGCCGCCGCGGCGTCCGTCGGGCTGTTCACGTACCCGATCCTGCAGGCCGCCGACATCCTGCTCTACCAGGCCGACCAGGTGCCGGTGGGGGAGGACCAGCGGCAGCATCTCGAGCTGACCCGGACCCTCGCGCAGCGGTTCAACCACCGCTTCGGCGAGACCTTCGTCGCCCCCGAGGCGTACATCCCGAAGGCCACCGCGAAGATCACCGACCTGCAGGAGCCGACGGCGAAGATGAGCAAGTCCTCGTCCTCGCCGCAGGGCATCGTCGACCTGCTGGACGAGCCGGGCCCGCTGCGCAAGAAGATCATGCGGGCGGTCACCGACACCGGCACGGAGATCAAGGCCGACGAGGTGAACAAGCCCGGCGTCACCAACCTCCTGCGGATCCACTCCGCGCTGTCCGGCACCTCCATCGAGGACCTCGAGCGCCACTTCGAAGGCCAGGGGTACGGCGCGCTGAAGAAGGAACTCGCCCAGATCGTCCTCGACACGTTCGAGCCGATCCGGGAGCGCACCGGCAAGCTGCTGGCCGACGAGGCGCAGCTCGACCGGATGCTCGCCGTCGGCGCCGACCGCGCCCGCGAGGTGGCCCAGGCGACGATGGAGACCGTGCGCGACCGGGTGGGGTTCCTGGGCCGTGCCTGACGCCGAGGAACGCACGATCGGAGTGGCCGTCGCCATCCCCGAGCCGTACGGTCCGGAGCTGCAGCGCCGCCGCGCGTCGTTCGGCGACCCGCTGGCCGCGTCCATCCCCACTCACATCACGCTGGTGCCGCCGACGCGGGTGCCGGCCGCGGAGCTCGATGACATCGGGCGGCACCTGCGCGCTGCGGCCGAGGGCGAGCACCTCTTCGACATCCACCTGCGGGGCACCGGCACCTTCCGGCCCGTGTCCCCGGTGGTGTTCGTGGCGCTCGCGGAGGGCATCGCCGACTGCGAACGCCTCGAGCGCAAGGTCCGCCGCGGCCCGCTCGCCGTCGAGCGCGCCTTCCCGTACCACCCGCACGTGACCGTCGCCCACCATCTCGCCGACGACGTGCTGGACCGGGCGTTCAAGGAGCTGGCCTACTACGAGGCCAGGTTCCCGGTGTGCGCCTTCTCGCTGTACGAGCACGGGGCGGACGGCGTGTGGCGGCCCCGGCGGCAGTTCCCGTTCGGCGGCCGTACGGACGCCATATGAACGTTCACCCTCGGTGAATCTTCTCCCGTTACGCGGGTAGTGCCCCACCATGGCGCCGCTGATCGGTGGGATGCATCGAGGGGTCACATCGGTACAGGAGCGCGGCAAGGCGTTCCTGCGCGGGTTGCGGGCCCGCTGGAAGTGGTTCGACCATCTGGGCCGGGCGTACGAGCGGTATCAGGGCTGCCGTGGCAACCGGCTGGCCGCCGCCCTCACCTTTTACGGGTTCCTGTCGTTCTTCCCGCTGGTCGCGCTGGCCTTCGCCGTCATGGGGTACGTCGTCGCGGTCAGCCCCGGAGCGCGCGAGTACGTCACCAAGGCGATCTACGAAATCCTGCCCGGCATCGCCGACCGGCTGCCCGTGCATCAGATCGCCGACGCCAAGGCGGGCGCGAGCGTGTTCGCGCTGATCGGCCTGTCCTGGAGCGGCCTGGGCTGGATCGGCGTCTGGCGTGAGTTCCTGCGCACGATGTGGACGGGCAGCCCGGAGGACGACATCAACCCCGTCCGCAAGAAGCTCGCGGACCTGGGCGTTCTGCTCGTTCTGGGCCTGACCCTGCTCGCCTCCGTCGCGCTCTCCGGGCTGGCGACCTCGGCGACCCACGCCGCCCTCCACTGGTCGGGGCTGAATCGGGTGGCCGGGGCCGGCACGCTCCTCCGGCTGGTCGCGATCGGCGTCGCCATCGCCGCGAACACCTTCGTCTTCCTCGTCCTGTTCGAACGCCTGTCGGGCACCCGAGCACCCTGGCGGCAGCTCCTGCGCGGCTGTCTCTTCGGCGCCGTGGGCTTCGAGGCGCTGAAACTGATCGGCACCTACCTCGTCGGGCACGTCATGCGGAACCCGCTGTACGCGTCGTTCGCCGTGATCGTCGGCCTGCTGATCTGGATCAACGTCGTGTCGCGGTTCATCCTGTTCACCGCGGCATGGACGGCGACGCGCCGGGTGGTGATGAAGGCGGACGAGCCGGAGACCGCCGAGGGCGTGCCCGGTGGGTCTTGTTCGTAGCGAGCGGCGTCCAGAGGGTGCCCTGGAGCCTGACGGCGCGTTGATCGGCTGGGCGCACGGCCCCGCGGATCAACGCGCCGTCTCGTCGTCCCGGGTGTCGGCGTCGGGCGAGTCGTCGTCCACCGCCCGCGACGGCGCGGTGTCCGGACCCTCCGAAGGCTCGAACGGCCCCCGCGGCCGTACGCCCTCCTCCGCGCCGTCGCCGGCCACGGCCCGTACCGCCGACGCGCCGTCCCAGGCGGTCCGCTCGGCGTCCGCGGCCTCGTGGTCCGCGTCGAGTACCGTCCGCTCGGCCTCGCCGGCGGCCGGGTCCTCCTCGCGTTCGGCGTCCCCGGGGCTGCCCTCTTCGTCACGTACGGCGCGCTCGCCGTCCGCGGGCTGCACCGGGTTCGGAGCCGTCTGCCGGGCGGCCGGGCTCTCTCCGTCGGAGGACGGCGGGGTGCCCGCGACCTTGACGTCGCCCGGGTGCGGAACCCCGGGGTCGGTTTCGGCGTCCCCATCGGTGTCCGGTGCGTCCGAGGCCGTCTCCGGACTGAAGGTGCGGACATGGCCGCCGGAGGGCAGCGGCGGCGGTGCCCCCGCACTGACGAGCGCCGCGCGCCGGCGACGGCGCACGCCGATCGTCAGGCCGATGACGATCGCCAGGAGGGCGGTGCCGCCACCCCCGGCGAGACCGAACTTCCGCCAGTCGGGGCCGTCGGCGGGGGAGACGCGGACGATATGCGGTCTCTTCGCCGCGGCCGGGAGGGTCTTCTTCGGCTGCGGCGGCGGGATCGGATCCACGAGCGTCCCGACGGAGCCGGCCTTCGCGCGCTCGTCGAAGCCCCAGTCCAGCAGGGATCGCGCGTCACCCCAGAAGTCGGACTGGGCGTGTATCAGCGAGATGATGATCGTGTGGCCGTTGCGAGTGGCCGCGCCGACGAAGCTGCCCAGCGCGTGGCTGGTCCAGCCGTTCTTGCCGCCGATCATGCCCTTGTAGCGGTTGCCGACGAGCAGGTGGTCGTGCGTGCCGATCTGGTAGCCGCCGGTCTTCCTGCCCTTCTCCCGCTCCTTCTTGTCGGGGGGAGCCGGCCAGTCGTAGAGCGTCGCGCCGACGTATTTGCGGAAGTCGGGCAGGGTCAGGCCCTGCTTCATGATCAGTGCGAGGTCGTACGCGGAGCTGTGCTGCTGCGCGACCGTGAGCGGCGGGTCGTCGTCGAGGCCGCTGGGGGTCCGGGCGACGGTGTCCAGCGCCTGGATCCGGTGGGCCTCGGCGTTCATCTGGTCGATGGACGGCTTCAGGCCGCCGTTCGCCTCGGCCAGCGCCATGGCCGCATCGTTCCCGGACTGCATGAGCAGCCCGTGGAACAGGTCGCTCACGGTGTAGGTCCACTTGGTGTCCATGCCGACCGCCGAACCGGACGCGTTGACGGCGGTCTGCGACGGCTTCATCTTCTTGGCCGGGTCCAGGCGCGGGATCAGCGTGATCGCGGTCAGCGTCTTCAGCGCACTGGCGGGCCGGTAGTGGCCGTGCGGGTCCTTCGCCGCCAGGATCCGTCCCGTCTCCAGGTCCGCGATGACGTACGCCGAGGCCTGGATGTGCGGCGGGGCGGACACTCCGGAGGACCGGTCCCAGAGGTAGCCGTGACCGCTCAACCCGGGGCCGCCGACGACCGTGTCGGCCTGGGCCGGCGTGGCGTACAGCGGCGCGATACCCACGCAAAGGGTGAGGATGGCGATCAACGTTCTTCGCATGGCGGCCCAACGGTAGACGACGGGTACGTGCACCGACACAGGGGGTGTACCCCCAATAATGACGGCCGATGAAGCCGTCTCGGTTCGCCTCCGTTTTTATGATCGGCCTTGCCGCATTCATGATCGTCGAGTGGCCGACGCTTGCCGAGAACTTGGGCGGCCCGGCCCGGTCCATCGCGTTTCACGTCATCCGCGCCTTCCGACCTGCGTGAACATCGTCCCGGGGCTCGTGCTCGGGACCATCGGCCGGCGTGATGGGCGGCCGGTCGCGGTGTGAAGTAAGCCACCATGTAACCGAACGGCGATCGGTCGTACGATCGCACAAGGGCGAGGTGGAGCCGCGCAGCCTGTCCCGCTGAGAGTGTTCCGGCAGGTCGGCGGCCGAATGGGAAGGTGATGACGGCATGCGTTCCGAGTCGGGGCTGCCGATCGAACCCGTCTATGGACCCGAGGCGCTGGAGGGGTTCGACTCCGCGGCGCAACTGGGCGAGCCGGGCGCGTTCCCCTTCACCCGCGGGGTGTACCCGACGATGTACACCCAGCGGCCGTGGACGATGCGGCAGTACGCCGGGTTCGGTACCGCCGCGGAGTCGAACCAGCGCTACCACCAGCTGATCGAGGCGGGCACCGCGGGCCTGTCGGTGGCCTTCGACCTGCCCACGCAGATGGGCTACGACTCCGACGCGGAGATCGCCCGCAGCGAGGTCGGCAAGGTCGGCGTCGCGATCGACTCGATCGAGGACATGCGCGTGCTGTTCGACGGCATCCCGCTCGGCGAGGTGTCGACGTCCATGACGATCAACGCGCCCGCGGCCGTGCTCCTGCTGCTCTACCAGCTCGTGGCCGAGGAGCAGGGGGTCCCCGCCGACCGGCTCACCGGCACGATCCAGAACGACATCCTCAAGGAGTACATCGCGCGGGGCACCTACATCTTCCCGCCGAAGCCGAGCCTGCGCCTGGTCGCCGACACGTTCCGGTACTGCAAGGACGAGATTCCCAAGTGGAACACGATCTCGATCTCCGGCTACCACATGGCCGAGGCCGGGGCGACGCCCGTGCAGGAGATCGCGTTCACGCTCGCCAACGCCAAGGAGTACGTCCGGGCGGCCGTCGAGTCGGGGCTGGACGTCGACGCGTTCGCGCCGCGCCTGTCGTTCTTCTTCGTGGCCCGCACCACGCTGCTGGAGGAGGTCGCGAAGTTCCGCGCGGCCCGCCGGATCTGGGCGCACATCATGCGGGAGGAGTTCGGGGCCAAGAACCCCAAGTCCCAGATGCTGCGGTTCCACACCCAGACCGCGGGCGTCCAGCTCACCGCCCAGCAGCCGGAGGTCAACCTCGTCCGCGTCGCGATCCAGGCGCTCGGCGCGGTCCTCGGCGGCACGCAGTCGCTGCACACCAACTCCTACGACGAGGCGATCGCGCTGCCCACGGAGAAGGCCGCCCGCCTCGCCCTGCGCACCCAGCAGGTGATCGCGCACGAGTCCGACCTGACGCGGACCGTCGACCCGTTCGCCGGGTCGTACGCCGTCGAGTCGATGACCGATGAGATCGAGGAGGCCGCCCGCGCGCTCATCGACCAGGTCGAGGAGCTGGGCGGGGCGGTGAACGCCATCGAGAAGAGCTTCCAGAAGGCCGAGATCGAGCGGTCGGCGTACCGCACTGCGCTGGAGATCGACGGTGGCGAGCGCGTCGTGGTCGGCGTGAACCGCTTCCGGACCGACGGCGAGGAGCCGTACGAGCCGCTGCGCGTGGACCCGACCATCGGGGAGGCCCAGGCCGAGCGGCTGGCCCGGCTGCGCGCCGAACGCGACAACGACGAGGTCCGACGGCGCCTCGACGACCTGCGCCACCTCGCGGAGAAGGAGGGCGCGCAGGCCGCGTCCGGCGACGTCTCCGCCGGCGACGGCAACCTGCTGTACCCGCTGAAGGAGGCGCTGCGGGTCCGCGCCACCGTCGGGGAGGTCTGCGACGCGCTGCGCGACGTGTGGGGGACGTACGTCCCCGCCGACGCGTACTGAGTTCCCCGCCGACGCCTAGGAGCGTCCCCATCGGCGCCCGCCGCGAGCCCCGCTGACGGGCGATGATCCCCCGGGAGCGACGAATGCCTGAGATGAACCACGAGTGGCGGGCGAACATCGACGCCTACGAGCAGACGGCCCGTTCGATGACCGCCTTGGGCGATGAGCTCGACACCACGGACTGGGAACGCGCGACCGAGTGCCCCGGCTGGTCGGTCAAGGACCAGTACGCCCATATCCTGGGGGTAGAGCGCTGGCTGCTCGGGGAGGCTCCGGACGACGAGCCGCGGACGGTGGCCAACACCGCCCTCGACGTGGAGCTCTGCCGCTCCTGGCCGCCGGAGAAGACCCTCGGCGAGCTGCGCGGTGTGATCGACCGGCGGGTGGTGGCGCTGCGCTCCGGTGCCGTCGACCTGACGCAGATGGTGACCACGCCGTTCGGCGCGACGATGACGTACGGCGACTTCATGCGGTTCCGGGCGCTCGACGTGTGGATGCACGAGCAGGACGTCCGCCGCGCCGCCGGGCGGCGTGGCAACCTCGACGGTCCCGCCGCCGAGGCGGTCGCCCGAATCCTCGCCGGCTCCCTGCCGGCCACCGTCGCCAAGCGGGCGGGGGCCGCGCCGGGCCAGATCGTGGTGTTCGAGATGCCCGCGCGTCGCTGGTGCGTCGAGGTCGGCGCGGACGGCCGGGCCCGCTTCGCCGAGGAGTCGCCCGAGCCGACCGTGCGGCTCCGCATGGAGTGGGAGACGTTCGTGCGGCTCGGCGGCGGCCGGGTGGACCCGTCCGAGGCCGACGTACGGGTCATCGGCGACCGGGATCTCGGCGGCCGAGTGCTTGCCGGAATGTCCGTGATGCCCTAGGGGCAGATGAGGCTGATGATCAAGATGGTCATTAGTGAGGATTGCTCATAGCCGGAACGGATGGCGGTGGCCGCTCGGTGGGTGCCCCAGAAGAGTCAATCGCGCATCGCGGGGCAAAGGCGTCCCGAGCCGGCATCCCGCTGGCGGGCATGATGGTCACCGGATCGAGGCGATTTCGGTGGTCACTCGAGGCGGCCGACGTGCTGGCCGAATTACGCCACACGGACGGCATTAACCTGCAAGGATTGAGGGACGACGGAGGTTGGCCGTGGCCATCGAGTTCAACGCCTCTCGGGGTGCGACTTTGGGCGTCGAGTGGGAGCTTCAGCTCATCGACGACCAGACCCGGTGCCTTCGTCAGGATGCCGGACAGGTGCTGGGGGCGCTGCCCGGGCTCAGTGAGGCCGAGCGCAATCCCAAGATCCGCCATGAGCTCATGGAGTCGACCGTGGAGATCGTCACCGACGTGTGCCACACGGTCTCCGAGGCACGCGCCGACCTCGCCGCCACGATCGCCGAGCTGCGCTCCGTCGCTGAGCCGCGCGGCATCGAGCTGGCCTGCACCGGAACGCATCCGATCAGCGACTGGCGCGACGCGGAGATGGCGCCGATCCAGCGCTACGCCGAGCTCGTCGAGCAGTACCAGTGGCTGGCCCGGCGCATCCAGACGTATGGCGTGCACGTCCACGTCGGGATCCGGTCCGTCGACAAGGCCATCCCGATCGTTAATGCCCTGTCCGCCTATCTCCCGCACTTCCTCGCGCTGACCGCGTCGAGCCCCTTCTGGTGCGGCGACGACACGGGACTGGCCTCGAGCCGGGCCGTCGTCTTCGGGGCGCTGCCCACCGCCGGCCCGCCGCACCTGCTGGCGGACTGGGCGGAGTTCGAGGCGTACATGGACACGCTGCTACGCGCCAAGGCGATCAGGAGCATCAAAGAGGTCTGGTGGGACATCCGGCCGCATCCGGATTTCGGCACGATCGAGATCCGGATGTTCGACGGCATTCCGACGCTCCGCGAGGTCGGAATGGCCACGGCGCTGTGCCAGTGCCTCGTCGAACTCTTCGATCACCAGCTCGATCGCGGATACACTTTGCCCAGCCCAGCCGCCTGGGTCGTACGCGACAACAAATGGCGAACGACCCGGTACGGCCTGGACGCCATCGTGATCACCGACGATCACGGGACGACCGCTCCGCTCCGCGACGAGCTCTATGAGCTGGTCCGGGAGCTGGAGCCGATAGCGGACCGACTCGGCTGCGCCGAAGATCTGAAGGTGCTCTCCGACGTCCTCGACCATGGCGCCTCCTATGAGCGGCAGCGCGCCATCGTCGCCGATGGCGGTGGCCTGGAGGACGTCGTTACCGCGGCTCTCACGGAGTTCCGGGAGGACCGGTTCGTCAATCCACGGGAGGTGACACATGCGGGGGCCTGAACTCCCCGGTAATGAGCCATCAGGAGGAGGGCTGAGACCGCAACTCGACTCCTTTCTGGCCGAGCACGAGAGCGATCTCATCGCCTTCCGCCGGGACTTGCACATGCACCCGGAGCTCGGTTTCGCCGAGCACCGTACGACGGCGAGCCTTGCCGAGGCGCTGACCGCGGCGGGGCTGCGGCCCAAGCGGCTCCCCAAGGGCACTGGCCTGATCTGCGACGTCGGCAACGGCGACGGGCCGGTCGTCGGCCTGCGCGCCGACATCGACGCGCTTCCCCTGTCCGACGAGAAGGACGTCCCCTACCGCTCGACGGTGCCCGGCGTCTGCCACGCCTGCGGCCATGACGTGCACACCACGATCCTGCTCGGGGTGGGGCAGTTCTTCGCCCGGCAGGCCGCGGCCGGTCTCGTGCCCGGACGGGTCCGGCTGATCTTCCAGCCGGCCGAGGAGACGCCGGGCGGCGCCCTGGACGTCCTGGCCGCCGGCGGCATCGCCGGAGTCGACCGCATCTTCGCCCTCCATTGCGATCCGCGTCTGGAGGTCGGCCGCCTGGGCCTGCGGGTCGGCCCCATCACCGCGGCCTGCGACAAGGTGAACGTCCGGGTCGCCGGGCCGGGCGGCCACACCGCGCGCCCCCACCTCACCGCCGACCTGGTGTACGCCCTGGCCAAGATCGTCACTGAGCTGCCGGCGGCCCTGTCGCGGCGCGTCGACCCGCGTTCCAGCCTCAGCCTCGTGTGGGGCCGGGTGTCGGCCGGGTCGGTCGCCAACGCCATCCCCGACGACGGCATCGCCCAGGGCACCGTGCGCTGCCTCGACGAGGAGGCGTGGCACTCCGCGCCCGAGTTGATGAAGACCCTGCTCGACTCGGTGGCCAGCGCGTACGACGTGAAGGCCGAGTTGGACTATGTGCGCGGCGTTCCCCCGACGGTCAACGAGAAGACGAGCGTCGACATGTTCCGCACCGCCGTCGGCAGCGTCCTGGGTGAGGACGGCGCCACGGGCACCCCGCAGAGTCTCGGCGGTGAGGACTTCGGCTGGTTCCTCGAGTCGATCCCCGGCGCACTCGCGCGCCTCGGTGTCGCGGCGCCCGGCATGGCCGGTGCGTACGACCTGCATCGCGGCACCTTTGACGTGGACGAGCGGAGCATCGGCATCGGCGTACGGATCATGGTCGCCACGGCACTGACCGCCCTCTGGGAGAGCCGCGCCGACGCCACCGAGCCGATCGGTGAACCCGCCGCGTAACGATCACTTGTCCTGACGCGGGCGGCCACGACCCCCGGCCGCCCCCGTACGTTCCCCTCTGACGGCCTGACCAGTGACGATGCGCTCTCGCCTTGATAACGGACGCGTTGCGACACGGTTGCTTTGGTTCGTTCCGCCCCTGGCTCCGACTATGGTCCGAGAGATTCGTGCCAAGAAGCACATTTCGGTCGGGGTCAAATTGGAGGAACCACCTTGCGCCGTGCAGTGAAGATGACCGCCGTGGTCGCGAGCGCGGTGCTTGCACTGAGCGCCGCCGGCTGCGGTGGCAAGAAGGCCAGCACCGGGGGTGGCGGCGGCGACGGCAAGAAGTCCCTCAAGGTCGGTCTCGCGTACGACGTGGGCGGCCGGGGTGACAAGTCGTTCAACGACGCCGCGTACGCCGGCCTGCAGAAGGTCCAGAGCGACCTGAAGCTCGACGTCAAGGACATCGAGGCCAAAGAGGGCGAGAGCGACAACGACAAGATCCAGCGCCTGCAGCTGCTGGCTCAGTCGGGCTACAACCCCGTGATCGCGGTCGGCTTCGTGTACGCGCCGGCGCTCGCCAAGGTCGCGCCGAAGTTCCCGAACACCAAGTTCGCGATCATCGACGACGACTCGGTCCAGCAGGCGAACGTCGCCGACCTGCTGTTCGCCGAGCAGGAGGGCTCCTACCTCGTCGGCGCGGCGGCGGCCAAGAAGTCCAAGACCGGCAACATCGGCTTCGTCGGCGGCGTCGCGACCCCGCTGATCAAGAAGTTCGAGGCCGGGTACGTCGCGGGCGCCAAGAAGATCAACCCGAACGTCAAGATCCAGATCAAGTACATCTCCCAGCCGCCGGACTTCGGTGGCTTCAAGGACCCTGCCAAGGGCAAGACGATCGCCCAGGGCATGTACGACCAGGGCGCGGACGTGGTCTACGCGGCGGCCGGCCTGTCCGGCACCGGTTCGCTGCAGGCGGCCACCTCCGCGAAGAAGTGGTTCATCGGCGTCGACTCCGACCAGTACCAGACGGCGTCCGCCGACGAGAAGCCGTACGTGCTGACCTCGATGCTCAAGCGCGTGGACACCGCGGTGTTCAACTTCGTCAAGGACGTCGGCGACGGCAAGTTCGCCAAGGGCGACCAGCGGTTCAGCCTCAAGAACGACGGCATCGACTACTCCAAGTCGAACCCGACGGCGCTGGGCGACCTGCCGGCGACCCTCGACGACCTGAAGCAGCAGATCGTCTCCGGAAAGATCACACCGCCCGAGAAGTGACGGCGGTAAGGGCTCGGGCCCGGGTGGACGGCCGCTTCGGTCTCCCTCCCGGGCCCACTGGTGCGGGAGCAGGGCATGTCCACGACTGAGCCGGCGGTCGAGCTGCACGGCATCACGAAGCGCTTCCCCGGCGTCGTGGCGAACCACGACATCGACATCACGGTCGCGGCGGGCACCGTCCACGCGATCGTCGGGGAGAACGGCGCGGGCAAGTCGACCCTGATGAAGATCCTCTACGGCATGCAACGGCCGGACGAGGGGACGATCAAGGTCAACGGCGCGTTGGCGGATCTTCATTCGCCCGCCGACGCCATCGCGCGCGGCATCGGCATGGTGCACCAGCACTTCATGCTCGCCGACAATCTCACCGTCCTGGAGAACGTCGTCCTCGGCGCGGAGAAGCTCCACGGCATCGGTGGCGGCGCGCGCAAGCGGATCAAGGAGATCTCCGACCAGTACGGCCTCGGCGTCGCACCGGATGGCCTGGTCGAGGACCTCGGCGTCGGCGCTCGCCAGCGCGTCGAGATCCTCAAGGTCCTCTACCGAGGCGCGAAGATCCTCATCCTCGACGAGCCGACCGCGGTCCTCGTGCCGCAGGAGGTCGACGAGCTCTTCGCCAACCTCGAAGAGCTCAAGCGCGAGGGCCTGACCGTCATCTTCATCTCGCACAAGCTCGACGAGGTCCTCAAGGTCGCCGACGCGATCACGGTGATCCGCCGGGGCACGACCGTCGCCTCCGCCGATCCCAAGGAGGTCTCCGCCCGGCAGCTGGCCGAGCTCATGGTCGGCAGCGAGCTGCCGGTCCCCGAGCTGCGGGAGTCCACGGTGACCGACGTGCCGGTGCTGACCCTCGATGGCGTCACGGTCCGCAACGCGAGCGGTCGCGCCGTCGTCGACGACGTCTCCCTGACCATCCACGAGGGCGAGATCCTCGGCATCGCCGGCGTCGAGGGCAACGGCCAGGCCGAGCTCGTCGAGGCGATCATGGGCATGCTGCCGGTCGAGTACGGCGTGATCCGGCTCGGTGGTGAGGACCTGGTCGGCCGGTCGACCCGGCACCGCCGGGAGCTGGGCATCGGGTTCATCCCCGAGGACCGGCACCGGCACGGCCTGCTGCTGGAGTCCCCGCTGTGGGAGAACCGCATCCTCGGCCACCAGACCCGGTCGCCCAACGTGAAGGGCCTCCTCATCGACCGCGCCGGCGCCCGCCGGGACACCGAGCGGATCGTCGAGGACTACGACGTGCGGACCCCCGGCATCGACGTCACCGCGGCGTCCCTGTCCGGCGGCAACCAGCAGAAGCTCATCGTCGGCCGGGAGATGTCCGGTGAGCCGAAGCTGCTCATCGCCGCGCACCCGACCCGCGGCGTCGACGTCGGCGCGCAGTCCGCGATCTGGGACCACCTGCGGCACGCCCGCGCCGAGGGCCTGGCGGTGCTGCTCATCTCCGCCGACCTCGACGAGCTGATCGGCATGTCGGACACCCTGCGGGTGATCCTGCGCGGCCGGCTCGTCGGCGAGGCCGACCCGGCCACCATCACCCCGGACGCACTCGGCTCCCTCATGACCGGCGCCGGAGAGGGGAGCGCGGCATGATCTCCAATCTGCTCGCGAAGTCGTACGCGCGGACGGCGGTCGCGGCGCTCATCGCGCTCGTCTTCGCGATCGTCGTGACCTCGATCGTGCTGCAGGCGAGCGGGTTCAACCCGCCGTCGACGTTCCAGGCGATGTTCTCGTTCGGCAAGCAGCCCGACAGCGTCGTCAACACCGTGAACCGCGCGGCGACGTACTACCTGTCCGCGCTCGCGGTGGCGATCGGGTTCCGGATGAACCTGTTCAACATCGGCGTCGACGGCCAGTACCGCCTCGCGGCGATGGTCGCCGCTGCGGCGGGCGGCGCGTGGGCGCTGCCGGCCGGTCTCCACCAGCTCGTGATCATCCTCGTCGCGGCCGTCGTCGGCGGCGCGTGGGCGGCCATCGCCGCGATCCTCAAGGTGACGCGCGGCGTCAGCGAGGTCATCTCGACCATCATGCTGAACTTCATCGGCACTGGGGTGATCGCCTTCCTGCTCAGCCCCGACCGGCTCGCCGTGAAGGTCGCCGGCAGCAACAACATCGGCACCAAGCCCATCGCGTCGTCCGGGCGGGTGCCGGGGATCTCCTACCCGGGCAGCGACCTGAAGATCTACGGCCTGGTCTTCCTGGCGGTGCTGGCCGGCCTCGCCTTCTGGTTCATGATCAACAGGACGCGCTTCGGCTTCGACCTGCGGGCCACCGGCCTGTCCCAGAGCGCCGCGGTCGCCAGCGGCGTCGACGCCAAGCGCATGGTGATCTACGCGATGGTCCTGTCCGGCGCGGTGGCCGGCCTGGTCGGCATGCCGCAGCTGCTCGGCGGGTCGTACTCCTACTCGCTGGACTTCCCGACCGGGATCGGTTTCACCGGCATCGGCATCGCCCTGCTCGGCCGGAACAACCCCGTCGGCATCGCGTTCGCGTCGCTGCTGTGGGCGTTCCTCGACCAGTCGTCGCAGATCCTCGAGTTCAACGACATCCCGAAGGAGATCGTCGCCATCACCCAGGCGGCCGTGCTGCTGTCGGTGGTCGTGGTGTACGAAATCGTCAACCGGGTGGGCCGGCGCATGGATCAGCGGCGCGTCGCCGCGGAGCTCGGCGAGGTGGCAGCGTGAAGGAGATCTCATGATCGACCAGGAGGTCCGTACGCCGACCCCGCGGACCGGCGGGGTGCGCGCGGCGCGCGGCCGGCGGGCGCTGGCCATCGGGCTCGGCGTCTTCGCCGCCCTCATCGCCCTGCGGCTGATCACCGGCGAGACCGACATCACCTCCAGCGGCACCATGAGCGCGACGCTGGCGCTCGCCGTGCCGATCGGGATGGCCGCGATGGGCGGCCTGTGGTCCGAACGCTCCGGCGTGGTCAACATCGGCCTCGAGGGCATGATGGTGTTCGGCACCTGGGGCGCGGCGTTCGGGGCGTACTTCAGCGGCAACCCGTGGCTCGGCCTGCTCGGCGGGATCGTCGCCGGAGCGGTCGGCGGCCTGCTGCACGCGGTCGCGACCGTGACGTTCGGCGTGGACCACATCGTCTCCGGCGTCGCGATCAACATCCTGGCGCCGGGCGTCGCGCGCTACCTGTCGGACCTGCTCTTCACGCACGAGACCGGCGGCGGGGCCACCCAGTCGCCGCCTCTGCCGGACTTCCCCACGTGGAGCGTGCCCGGCGTCGGCGGCCCGCTGGGCGACCTCGAGAAGCACCACTGGTTCCTGATCTCCGACCTCGCGGGCATCGTGCGCGGGCTGCTGACGAACCTGTCGCCGGTCACCCTCATCGCGGTCGCCTTGATCCCGATCTCGTTCTACCTGCTGTGGCGTACGGCGTTCGGCCTGCGGCTGCGGTCCTGCGGGGAGAACCCGCTCGCCGCCGAGTCGCTGGGTGTGAAGGTCTACACGATGAAGTACGCCGCGGTCGTGATCTCCGGGGCGTTCGCCGGGGTGGGCGGGACGTTCCTGGCCATGGTGGCGTCCTCCAACTACCAGGAGGGCCAGGTCAACGGGCGTGGCTTCATCGGCCTCGCCGCCATGATCTTCGGTAACTGGCGGCCGGGCGGCGTCGCGGCGGGTGCGGGCCTGTTCGGGTACACCGACGCGCTGCAGCTGCGCGGCGGCGCCGGCGCGGTGCACGCCATGCTCCTCCTGCTCGGCGTCGGCCTCCTGGTCCTGGCCGGCTGGCACGGCTACCGTCGCCGGATGGTCACGGCGGTCGTCTCGGCGGTCGTGGCGGTCGGCCTGCTCGCGTGGTTCTTCCTGACCAAGGAACTGCCCAAGGAGATCGTCACCTACAGCCCGCACATCACGACGCTGCTGGTGCTGGCCTTCGCGGCGCAGCGGCTGCGCATGCCGGCCGCCGACGGGCTGCGCTACCGTCGCGGAGGGGGGCACTGATGGCCGACATCGACTGGGACGCCCTGCGGGAGGCGGCCCGTGCGGCGATGGCGAAGGCCTACGCGCCGTACTCCAACTTCCCCGTGGGCGCCGCCGGGCTGACCGACGACGGCCGCGTCGTCTCCGGCTGCAACGTGGAGAACGCCTCGTACGGCGTCGGGCTCTGCGCCGAGTGCGGCCTCGTCTCGGACCTGCACGGCACCGGCGGCGGCCGCTTGGTCGCCGTCGCCGTGGTGGGCCGCGACGGCGCCCCGCTCATGCCGTGCGGGCGCTGCCGCCAGCTGCTGTGGGAGCACGGCGGCGCCGGCATGCTGCTGGAGACCGTCCGTGGCATCCGGCCGATGCGCGAGGTGCTGCCCGACGCCTTCGGCCCCGACGATCTGGAGAACCTAGCGTGACCTTCGACGCCGTCGACGTCATCCGTACGAAGCGGGACCGCGGGGAGCTGTCCGACGCGCAGATCGACTGGACGATCGACGCGTACACCAAGGGCGTCATCGCCGACGAGCAGATGTCCTCGCTCGCCATGGCGATCCTGCTCAACGGCATGACCCGGCGCGAGGTCGCCCGCTGGACCGACGCGATGCTCCGCTCCGGCGAGCGGATGGACTGGTCCGGGCTGAGCCGCCCCACGACGGACAAGCACTCCACCGGCGGCGTCGGCGACAAGATCACGCTGCCGCTGGCGCCGACCGTGGCCGCCTGCGGCGCGGCCGTCCCGCAGCTGTCCGGGCGCGGCCTCGGCCACACCGGCGGCACCCTCGACAAGCTCGAGTCGATCCCGGGCTGGCGGGCGTCGCTGTCCAACGAGGAGATGCTGTCGGTCCTCGACCGGGCGGGCGCGGTGGTGTGCGCGGCCGGCTCGGGCCTGGCCCCCGCCGACCGCAAGCTGTACGCGCTGCGCGACGTCACCGGCACGGTCGAGTCGATCCCGCTGATCGCCAGCTCGATCATGTCCAAGAAGATCGCGGAGGGCACGGGCGCGCTCGTGCTGGACGTCAAGGCCGGTTCCGGGGCGTTCATGAAGAGCGTCGACGACGCCCGCGAACTGGCCCGGACGATGGTCGACATCGGCACCGACCACGGGGTGCGGACCGTCGCGCTGCTGACCGCGATGGACACCCCGCTCGGCCGTACGGTCGGCAACGCCCTCGAGGTCGACGAGTCCGTCGAGGTTCTGGCGGGCGGCGGACCGGAGGACGTCGTCGAGCTGACCGTCGCCCTGGCCCGCGAGATGCTGGCCGCGGCGGGCCTGACGGACGCCAAGGACCCGGCGGACGCACTCCGCGACGGCTCGGCGATGGACGCCTGGCGGAGCATGATCAGCGCTCAGGGCGGCGACCCGGACGCCCCGCTCCCGGTCGCGAAGGAGACCCACGAGGTCCTGGCGACGGAGTCCGGCGTGCTGGCCCGGCTCGACGCCTACGGCGTCGGCGTCGCGGCCTGGCGCCTCGGCGCCGGACGGGCCCGCAAGGAGGACCCGGTGGCCCACGCCGCGGGCATCGTCCTGCACGCCAAGCCCGGCGACACCGTACGGGCGGGGCAGCCGCTGATGACCCTCCACGCCGACGACCCGGCCCGCTTCGAGCGCGCGCTGGCCGCCATCGAGGGGACGTTCGAGGTGTCCTCCGCGGCGGTCACCCGCGGGCCGCTACTTATCGACAGGATCGCCTGACTCAGCGGTTGCCGGTGGAAGCGGCGGCGGCGATGAGGACGATGACCAGGATCACGAGCGCCAGGACGATGATGGCCGTGCCGATGGCGCCCATCACGACGCCGGCCGTCGCCTGACCGTCGCCGCCGAGGTACCCGCCGCTCTCACGGATCCGCCGCTTGGCCGAAATGCCCATGAACAGCGCGATCGGCGCCAGCAGGCCGCACAGCACGAGCCCGAGGATGCCGAGGACCATCGAGGTCGTCGCTCCACTGTCATCCTGCGGGGGCGGCGGAGCCGGGTACTGGTACATGACGGCACCATAGAGGAACACCGCCGTGGACCGCGTGTCCAGCATCGGCCGAGTCAGGGGTGGCCGGTTGACCCGCGCCGGACTTCAGGATCTTAAACTTAGCGTGTTCAGTCGAACGCGATACGTTAATGTTCCGGTATGAAGTTGGTCGTGCAGGTGAAGCTGCTTCCCGATGCGGCAGCCGATGCCGCGTTGCGGGAGACGCTTGCGCTGGCCAACCGCGCCGCCAACCACGCCTCACGGCGCGCCTTCGACGCTGGCATCCACGGCAAGACCTCCCTCCAGCGCCTCGTCTACGGCGAATTAAAAGAGATGGGCTTGTCCGCGCAGCCGGCGATCCACGTCGCGCGGAAGGTCGCTGGTGCCTACGCCAGCTTGAAGGCGAATCTGAAGGCCGGGAATTACGGCCCCGAGGGTTCCAAGCGGCGCGCCAAGGTGGAGGTCAGGCCGATCAGGTTCCGCAAGGATTCGGCTCAGCCGTACGACGACCGCTGCCTGTCCTGGCAGCTCGACGCCCGCACCGTCTCCCTATGGACCGTACGGGGCCGCTGTGGCGGCATTTCCTTTGTGTGCTCGCCTGTGCAGGCGAAGATGCTGGCCGAGTACCGCAAGGGCGAGTCCGACCTGGTGTACCGGGGCGGTAACTGGTACCTACACGCCACCTGTGACGTCCCCGAGCCCGCCCTGTGCGCCCCTAAGGGGTTCCTTGGTGTGGACCTGGGCATCGCCAACATCGCCACCACCGACGACGGGACCATGCACGCCGGCAAGCAGCTGAACCAAGTCCGGTACCGCCATCGCCGCCTGCGCAAGCGCCTTCAAAAGAAGGGCACCAAGTCCGCCAAGCGATTGTTGCGCAAGCTTTCTGGCCGTGAATCCCGCTTTGCGGCCGATACCAACCACCGCATCTCCAAGACCATCGTGACCGAGGCGCAACGCACCTCACGCGGCATCGCCCTGGAAGACTTGGGCGGCATCCGCGAGAGGGTACGGCTCCGCAAGCCCCAGCGGGTCACGCTGCACTCGTGGAGCTTCGCCCAGCTCGGCCAGTTCATCGCCTACAAGGCGACCCGTGCCGGGGTTCCGGTGGTGCACGTGGACCCGCGCTACACCTCTCAGGGGTGCTCGGCGTGCGGTCACATCGACAAGAAGAACCGGCCCACTCAGGCCGTGTTCTGCTGCACGTCGTGCGGCTTCGCTGAGCACGCCGACGTGAACGCAGCCCGCAACATCGCCGCACGCGGTGCCGCGGGCTGGGCAGTGAGTCACGCTGCCGACGACGCGGCCTGAACCGTACCCGCCAGGCACGGAACAGAGCTGCAAGCTCGACCCTTCAAGGTCGAGAAGCTGACGCCCAACCAGTTCCTGCGGCCTGACCCTGCGGCTGCCCCTCACGACCGGCTGAACGTCGCCGTACGGGCCCCTCAGCGCCGCGCCGAGGGGCCCGTACGGCGATGGGAGGGGCGTACGGCGGGTAATGTGCGAGGCGTGACGAACCGCCCTGTGCTCGACGACATCCGGCGGGCCCCCAAGGTGCTCCTCCACGATCACCTCGACGGTGGCCTGCGGCCGGAGACCATCGTGGACCTCGCCCGCGAGACGGGCTACGACGCGCTCCCCACGACCGACCCCGGCGCGCTGCGCACATGGTTCGCCGAGGCGTCCGACTCCGGCTCGCTGGAGCGCTACCTGGAGACGTTCGACCACACCGTCGGCGTCATGCAGACCGCCGAGGCCCTCACCCGCGTCGCGTACGAGTGCGCCGAGGACCTCGCCAAGGACGGCATCGTCTACGCCGAGGTCCGCTACGCGCCCGAGCAGCACACCCGCAACGGCCTGACGCTGAACCAGGTCGTCGAGGCGGTGCTGAAGGGGTTCGCCGACGGCGGCCGGGACCACGGCATCCGGGTCGGCACGCTGCTCACCGCGATGCGGCACCAGGCCCGCAGCATGGAGATCGCCGAGCTGGCCGTCCGCTACCGCGACGAGGGCGTGGTCGGCTTCGACATCGCCGGCGCGGAGGCGGGATACCCGCCGACCCGGCACCTCGACGCGTTCGAGTACCTCCAGCGGGAGAACGCCCACTTCACCATCCACGCCGGCGAGGCGTTCGGCCTGCCCTCCATCTGGCAGGCCATCCAGTGGTGTGGCGCCGACCGGCTCGGCCACGGCGTGCGCATCATCGACGACATCGCCGAGCGCGACGCGGAGAGCCCCCGGCTCGGGCGCCTCGCGGCGTACGTCCGGGACAAGCGCATCCCGCTGGAGATGTGCCCCAGCTCCAACGTCCAGACCGGCGCGGCCAAGTCCATCGCCGAGCACCCCATCGGGCTGCTCCGCCGCCTCTACTTCCGGGTGACCGTCAACACCGACAACCGGCTGATGAGCGGCACCACACTGTCAGAGGAGTTCGCCAAGCTCGCCGAGGCGTTCGACTACGGCTGGGACGACCTGCAGTGGTTCACGGTCAACGCCATGAAGTCCGCCTTCATCGGCTTCGACGAGCGCCTCGAACTGATCAACGGTGTCATCAAGCCGGGGTTCGCGCAGCTGAAGTGGCGATCGCACCCGTGACCGCCGCCGTGTTCCCGAAGACTCCAGCGGGCGGCAAGGTGTTCCGGCCGCCGGCCGCGCGTTTCTTCGGCTGGGCCTGGATGGTCTTCGCCGCCGCGAACCTCGTCGACATCATCTGGCGAGGTGACGACGACGCCTCGCTGGTCGCCGCGACCATCATGATCCTCGGCTGCGGCATCGCATACGTCGCCGGGCTCCGGCCTCGCATCGTCGCCGACGACGAGGCCGTCCGCTTCCACAACCTGATCCGCGACGTTCGGGTGCCATGGGGCGCGGTCGAGCGGATCGAGGGCGGCGACGGCGTGTACGTCCACGCCGGCGAGCGCCGGTTCCGGGCGTTCGTCCTGCAGATCTCCCCGCGCAACCGGGCGCGCATGGAGGCCAAGGCCCGCCGCGAGGAGCGGAAACTGCCCGACAGCGTCGCCGAGTACGTCCGGGGACGCACGCAGACCGACTACGCGGTCGAGCAGCTGCGGGAGATGGCCGAGGAGCAGTCCCGCCGTCCGTCGACGGGAGCGACCGAGCCGGTCGTGACCTGGGCATGGCCCGCCGTCGTCGCGGTGGCGGTACCCGCCGCGGCCTTCCTCGTCGCCGCCGTCAGCGCCCTGGTCTGACGCCGGCGACGAGAGACGGCCTCCCGGCCCCGCGACGGGAGGCGGCCTCAGGCGAGAGGTCGCTCAGCGGGTCACCGCCTCCACCGCCGGCGTCCGGATCGCCCGCCGGGCGGCGGTCAGACCGGTTCCAAGGGTCAGCACCGCGGCGATGACGACGACGCCCAGGTACGAGCCGGCGCCCACGTCCGGCAGTGCCCGTCCCGTCCGGGCGATGCTGTAGGGCACGATCGTGAACAGGCCGGCGACCGTCCCGGACGCGACGCCGAGCACCGTGAGGATCACGCCCTCCACCGCGACCGCCTTCAGGACCTGCGGCGGGGTGAGCCCGACGAGCCGCTGCCGGGCGAACTCACCGCGCCGGTACGTCATCGCCGCGACCAGCGTGTTGATCAACATGATCGCCGAGAAGACGACCAGCATGCCGATCACCGTGAAGTTCAACGTCTCGGTGGTCTTCTGGTCGGCCGTGCTGACCACGCCCGACGCGGTGGTCGCGGCGTTCTCGATCCACTGCATGTACAGCGTGCCGGTGGCGATGCCGGTGAACAGGATGACCGGCATCAACGCGCTCGCCAGCTGACCGGACCGGTGGCGGACGTGGTTGACCGTCAGGTAAGCGGGGACACCGGCCTTCTCCAGAGGCCGGGCGAACGCGGCGGTCACCCGGCCGACCAGGGCCGGCCCCAGGAGCGCGAACCCGATGGACGTCCAGATGGACGTCTGACCGGCCGTCTGCATCGCGTCGATGCCCTTGCCGCGCATCGCGGTCGCCGTCGTGACCGCCAGACCGGCGCCCAGGAGGAGGAACGCCACCCCCGCGACCGCCCGCTTGCGGCTCATGCGGCCACCGCCCGACGCGGCGCTCCGCGCGGCCTCCGCCGCCCGCGACCGTACGCTGCCCCGCACGGTGATCACCGCGGCCGCGGTCGCCGCCACGAACGTGACGCCCAGCCCGATGCCCAGCGCGTACGAGCCGAACGCGTATCCGACGCCGTCGGCGACCCGCCCCGTGGACGTCAGCAACGACAGCAGCCCCCGCCCGGCCAGAGCGGCCGGCGGGATGGCCACCAGGCCGGCGACCAGCGCGACGACGGACGTCTCACCGACGATCATGCGGCCGATCTGCATCGGCGTGGCGCCCACGTTCTTCAGCAGCGCCAGCTCCGAGGCCCGTTGCCGCACGACCAACGTGAGGGTTGAGGTGACCGAGAAGGCCACCATGATGAGCCCCCAGCCGCCGACGACGACGGCCATCAGGACGAGCGACTTCCGGCTCGCCGCGGGCACCCCCGCGGCCATGCCGGTGTCCAGCAAGGAGGCGAACGCCATCACCATCGCCGCCCCGAACACCATGGACACGAACGTCGCCAGGAAGCCCCCGGCCCGGTGCCGGAGCGAGCGAAGCGCCAATCCGAACACCTCAGGCTCCCTTCTGCAGAGCGGTCCGCTCGCCCAGACGCGTCATCCGCTCGGCCACGGCCTCGGCCGTCGGCCGGATCAGGTCCCCGGCGAGGCGGCCGTCCGCCAGGAAGAGGACCATGTCCGCAAAGGACGCGGCGACCGGGTCGTGCGTCACCATCACCACGGTCTGTCCCTGTTCGTGCACCGCCCGCATCAGCAGGCCCAGCACCTCACGCGCACTACGCGTGTCCAGCGCACCGGTCGGCTCGTCGGCGAAGATCACCGAAGGATTCGTGACCAGCGCCCGTGCGATCGCGACGCGCTGTTGCTGGCCGCCGGACAACTCGGCCGGGAGGTGCCGCAGGCGCTCCCCGAGTCCCATCGCGGTGAGGATCTCGCGCGCGTTCCGGCCGTCCGACTTCTGACCGGTCAGCCGGAGCGGAAGGGTGACGTTCTGCAGCACATTGAGGGTGGGAAGGAGGTTGAACTGCTGAAAGATGAAGCCGATCCGCCGTCTGCGGAACTTGGTCAGCTCCGTCTCGGTCCCGCCGTTCATCTCGGCACCGTCGACGAACACCTTTCCGGCGGACGGCCGGTCGAGGCCCGCGGCGCACTGCAGCAAGGTGCTCTTACCGGAGCCGGACGGACCCATGACGGCCGTGAAGGTGCCCTTCGGCAGGGTCAGTGATACATCGTCCAGCGCGGTGACACTCGTACCGTCGGTGCCGTAGACCTTCCGTACCGAAACGAGCCGCAGCGCCTCGGGAGCGCCCAGGATGCTTCTGTTCATGAAGACGAAGCTACGGAGAACCCGAGGACCGCTCGATGGGCTTAACAGGCCAAGCGGGGTGTACCTGAGAACACCATCCGCCCCGCCCGGAACCACTACCCGTCTATGGCCTGGCTTGTTCCAGTTCGCGGCACTACGAGCTTTTTCGGCCTCGAGGAGGGGCTGGACGAAGCCCGGCACAGGCGGGTCGCCCCGTGGGCAGACACCTGGGAACGGCGAAACCGCTTCGGGTGGGGTGCGGAGGGCCGGGCGAAGCCCGGCATCGGGGGTTCCAGGGGGTCGTTTCCTGGGCAAGCGCCGGAAACGCGGGGGCCGCTTCGGGTGGGGTGCGGAGGGCCGGGCGAAGCCCGGCATCGGGGGTTCCAGGGGGTCGTCCCCCTGGACAAGCATCACAAAACGGCGAAGCCGCCCCCAGAGGGGGGGCGAGCACGGTTATCCGAGCGGACGACGGGATTCGAACCCGCGACCCTCACCTTGGCAAGGTGATGCTCTACCAACTGAGCCACGTCCGCGTGACTCCATAAGAATACCGGATCAGGGGACTAGACGAGTCCGGCGTCGTGGGCGAGGAGGGCGACCTGGACGCGGTTGTTGAGTTCGAGCTTGGCCAGGAGGCGGGAGACGTGGGCCTTGACGGTGGCGACGCTCATGTAGAGCTCGGAGCTGATCTCGGCGTTCGACTTGCCGTGGCCGATGGCGACGACGACCTCGCGCTCGCGGTCGCTGAGGCGGGCGAGGCGTTCCTCGGCGGGGTTGCGGCGCGTGTGGGCGACGTGGGCGATCAGGCGCCTGGTGACGCTGGGGGAGAGGATCGGTTCGCCGGCGGCGACGCGCCGGATCGCGTTGATGATCTCGCCTGGCGGGGTGTCCTTGAGGAGGAAGCCTGCCGCACCCGCACGTAGCGCCCGCAGGACGTGCTCGTCGGCGTCGAAGGTGGTCAGGATGACGATCTCGGGGGCGCCGCCGCGGGCGCGGAGGGCCTCCGTCGCGGCGAGACCGTCCATGCGAGGCATCCGGATGTCCATGAGGACGACGTCCGGCGCGTGCTCGGCGACGAGCGCGGCGACCTCGGAGCCGTCGCCGGCCTCCGCGACGATCCGCAGATCGTCGGCTCCGGCCAGCATCATCGACAGGCCTGCACGGACCAATGCGTCATCGTCGACGATCAGCACGCGAATGGTCACGGGGACACAGTAATAGGGCTCGGCGCGTGGCGGTGTGACGGATGAATGAGGATCAGGCGTTCGCGCCGGGCGCGCCGGCGCGGGTCGTTTCGGCGCGCCAGGGCAGCCATGCCCGGACGCGGAACTCCCCGTCCGGCGTCGGCCCGTGTTCGAGGCGTCCTCCGGACAGCGTGGCGCGTTCGGCTAGGCCGATCAGCCCCGTACCCGAGCCCGGGATCCCCGACGCGGCGTTGACCAGCGGGTTGCGCACGTCGATCGTGAGGTCGGCGCCCGCCAACCCGTCGACGATCACGCTCACCGTGGCGTCCGGGGCGTGCTTGCGGGCGTTCGTGAGCGCCTCCTGGACGGTGCGGTAGGCGCTGCGTCCGATGCCGGTGGGCACGGCGCCCAGGTCGTGCAGCCGGTTCTCGTACCGCACCGTCATGCCGGCGCGCCGCGACTCGTCGATGAGCGTGGGCAGGTCGGCGATGTTCGGCTGGGGGCGTTCCGGGGTGTCCTCGGCCTCGTCCTCCCGGAGCACGCCGATCACCTCGCGCAGGTCCTGCAGGGCCTGGTGCGCGCTGGCCCGGATCACGCCCGCCGCCTTCGCGATCTCCTCCGGGGGAGCGCCGGGACGGAACTCCAGCGCTCCCGCGTGCACGCTCAGCAGGGAGATGCGGTGGGCGAGCACGTCGTGCATCTCCCGGGCGATGCGCGCGCGCTCCTGATGCCGGGCCTGCTTCACGCGGAGCTGCTGTTCGGACTCGGCCCGCAGGGCGCGATCGCGCAGGGACAGGATGAGCTGCCGTCGCGCGCGGACGAACATTCCCCAGGCGACGATCGCCGAGTTGATGATGACGGTATATGCGGCCCCGCTCCCGACCTCGGCCCAGTAGGACTTCTTCGGGTCGGGGAACGCAGCCGCGTACACCAGACCTGCGGCCAGACTTACCAGCGCGACCAGTGCCACTGTGCGGAAACGCCGGTGCACGGCGACCGTGAACAGGGCGATGCACGCCGCTCCGACGACCGTCGCGGAGACGCCGCTCAGCACGCTCAGGGTGATCCCGAGCTCGACCGGCCGGCGCCGGCGTATCCACAGGGCGAGGCAGCCCAGCACGCCGATGGTCACGTCGAGGAGCCGCGGCGGGTGATCGGGCGGGGGCGATCCCTGGGAGGTGAGGATCAACAGGAGTGCCCCGGACAGCACTGCCAGGACGAAGCAGGCGATGTCCACTGCCCAATCGCGGCCCGACCGCCGGATTCGCTGCGTCGGCTCAGGTGCGAGGAGGAGGGCGGGCAGGAGGGACGGGTGGTCGGGGCGGGACACCGCCATACCGCTCATGGATGTCAACGGTAGGTTCTCGCGGGGCGGACCGGCATCGGCCGAAAGTCGATGCCGGATCGCCCTCGGTCGGCAGCGGCCGGACCGGCGGGTCACAGTCCGAGGACACCCGCCAGGTCGGCGCGGAGCGCCGCCAGCGCGGTGTCGGCCCTCGTACGGGCGCCGGCGACCGAATCGGTCACCGGCTCGACGACCTCGAGGTAGCACTTGAGCTTCGGCTCGGTGCCGGACGGGCGGACGACGACGCGGCCCCCCTCGGACAGCCGGAAGCGCAGCCCGTCCGTCGGCGGCAGGCCGCCCAGCCCGGCGGACAGGTCGTCCACCGCCGTGACCGTACGGCCGCCGAGGCGGTCGGGCGGCGTCGCGCGCAGCCGGGCCATGGCGTCCGCGATGAGAGAAAGGTCCGCGACGCGTACCGACAGCTGGGAGGTCGCGTGCAGGCCGTACCGGCGCGCCTGGTCGTCGAGGAGGTCGATGAGCGTGCGGCCCTCGGCCTTCGCCTCGGCGGCCAGCGCGGCGACGGTGAGCGCCGCGCCGATGCCGTCCTTGTCGCGCACGGGGACGCCGTCGTCGCCGCCGACGCAGTAGCCCAGGGCCTCCTCGTAGCCGTACACGAGGCGGTCGCGGGCGGCGCCCGCCTTCATGATCCACTTGAACCCGGTCAGCGACTCGGCGTAGCGGACGCCGTGCGCCGCCGCGATCTTGCCGAGCAGTGACGACGACACGATTGTCGTGACGACGAGCCGGTCGGCGCCGCCGGTGTGTCGCAGGACGTGCTCGGCCAGCAGCCCGCCGACCTCGTCCCCGGTCAGCAGCCGCCCGCCGACGGCCACGGCGCAGCGGTCGGCGTCCGGGTCGTTCGCGATCACCAGATCGTGGCCCTTGCCCAGCTCGAGGGCGAGGTCCATCGCGCCGGGCTCCTCCGGGTTGGGGAAGGCCACGGTCGGGAAGTCCGGGTCGGGCCGTTCCTGTTCGGCGACGACGTCCGGGGCCGGGAAGCCGCTCCACTCGAACGCGCGGCGCAGCACCTCCCCGCCCACTCCGTGCAGCGGCGTGTACGCGACGGACACGTCCCGTGCGGAGCCCAGCGGCAGCCGCCCCAGCGAGCGGAGGTAGGCGTCGACGATGCCGTCGTCGAGGACCTTCCAGTCGGCTTCGCGCGGCAGCTCGTCGACCCGTCCGACGGCGTCGATCGCGCGGGAGATCTCCGTGTCGAGTGGCGGGATGATCTGGGCGCCGTCGCCCCAGTAGACCTTGTAGCCGTTGTCCTGCGGCGGGTTGTGGCTGGCGGTCACCATGACGCCGGCGTCGGCGCCCAGGTGGCGGACGGCGTACGCGAGGACGGGCGTCGGCAGCGGCCGCGGCATCAGGTGGACGGTGAGGCCGGCTCCGGCGAGCACGGCCGCGGAGTCCTCGGCGAACGCGTCGGACTTGTGCCGCGCGTCGAACCCGATCACCACGGAGCCGCCGTTGCCGGGCCGCTCGAACCGCTCCGCCGCGTCATCCGAGGTCAGGACGGCCGCCAGACCGGCGGCGGCCCGCATCACCGTCACCCGGTTCATCCGGTTGGGGCCCGCGCCGAGCTCGCCGCGCAGACCCGCCGTGCCGAACTCCAGCTTCGCCCCGAACCGCTCGGCCAGCGCCGCCTCGTCGCCCAGCAGCGCCCGCAGCTCTTCACGGGTCTCCGGGTCGGGGTCCTGGGCCAGCCATTCCGCGGCCTGCCGCCGGTAACCGTCGCTCACGTGTCCGTCACTCCGTCTCGGCCGGGGCCGCTCGTACGTCGCCTACAGGGCCCGGAGGGCCTTGCCCAGGAGCGCGCCCATCCGCTCGGCGGCGGCCCGCCCGGCGGCCAGCACCTCGAGGTGGTCCAGCGGCTCGCCGGTCAGCCCGGCGGCGATGTTCGTCACCAGGGAGATGCCCAGCACGTCGGCGCCGCCCTCCCGGGCCGCGATCGTCTCCAGGACCGTGGACATGCCGACCAGGTCCGCGCCGAGCGTGCGCAGCATGCGGATCTCGGCCGGCGTCTCGTACGACGGGCCGGGCAGCGCGGCGTAGACGCCCTCGGCCAGCGACGGGTCGATGTCCTTGACGAGGGACCGCAGGGCCGGTGAGTACGCCTCCGTCATGTCGACGAAGGTCGGCCCGGTGATCGGGTTATGGCCGGTGAGGTTCAGGTGGTCGGAGATCAGCACCGGGTCGCCGACCTTCTGCCACTCCGGGCGGGTGCCGCCTGCGGCGTTGGTGAGCACGACCGTCTTGACCCCGGCGGCCAGCGCGGTGCGGACGCCGTGCACGACCGGCTGCACGCCCCGGCCCTCGTACAGGTGGGTGCGGCCGAGGAAGACCAGCGCGCGCTTGGTCCCGACCTCGACGATGCGGACCGCGCCCGCGTGGCCGGGCACGGCGGGTTCGGCGAAGCCGGGAAGCTCGGTCACGGGGATCTCGTCGGCGGGTGCGCCGAGGGCGTCGGCGGCCGGAACCCAGCCGGACCCCATGACGAGGGCGACGTCGAAGGAGTCGGCGGCGAGGCGTCGTTTCAGGACGTCGGCCGCTGATCGGGCCAGCTCGTAGGCGTCATTGCTCACAAGCGCCCAGATTACCCACGTCGCGTACCGATCGGTCGCCGAGCGACGTGCGCGGACAGGCGCGCAGACCCGGGCGGGCACCCCGGCGCACCTGGTGCCGGAGGCCTTTCAGCCGCCGAGCGCAGACCCGGGCGGGCGCCCCGGAGCACCTGGCGTCGGAGGCCTTTCAGCCGCCGAGCGCAGGCGCAGGCATCTCGGCGTACCTGGTGCCGGAGCTCTTTCAGCCGCCGAGCGACTTGCACGGACGCGTGCGCAGATCCTTGACGTAGTCGTCGGGCGCCCCGGCCTTCTCCGCGGCGTCCGCGAGGATGCCGACATACCGTGCCGACGGGAGGCCGCCCTCGTAGGCGTCGAGAACGTAGAGCCAGGCGAGGACGTCGCCGTCGAGGGTGGCGATCCGCACGCGGATCTTGCGGTAGACGCCGAGGGCCGCCCCCTCCCACTCGTCGAGCGCCTGCTCGTCGGCGTCCGGGACGTCGTACAGCACGACGAAGACGTGCTCATCGCGGTCCTCGGCCACGGTCGCGAGGGCGCCTTCGAAGCCGACGTTCTCTCCGCCGAAGGTCAACCGCCAGCCCTTGAGCCAGCCGGTGGTGCGCAGGGGCGAGTGCGGTGCCCGCTGCGCCATCTGTGCGGGATCCATGTTGGAGGCGTACGCCGCGTACAAGGCCACGGTCGCCCAGCGTACGGGCTGTGGGGACGCGGCGGCGCGTCAACCCCAGGAGTGCGGGAGAATGACCGATATGACACGCGTAGCCATCATCGGAGGCGGCCCCGGCGGCTACGAATCCGCCCTGGTCGCGGCACAACTCGGCGCCGACGTCACGCTGATCGAGCGGGACGGGCCCGGCGGGGCCTGCGTCCTGACGGACTGCGTGCCGTCCAAAACCCTCATCGCGACCTCGACCCGGATGGCGGTCCTGTCGGAGTCGGCGTCGCTCGGCGTGCGGTTCTCCGGTGGCGGCGATGGCGAGGTCGGCGGGCCGGAGGTCGACCTCCCGCTCGTGAACAAGCGGGTCAAGGAGCTGGCCTGGGCGCAGTCCGCCGACATCGAGCAGCGGGTCGGGGACGAGGGCGTGCGGATCATCCGCGGCGAGGCCCGCCTCGTCGACCCGCAGATCATCGCGGTCGGCGACGAGCGGATCCACGCCGACGTCGTGCTCATCGCCACGGGCGCGACGCCGCGCGTGCTGCCCGGCGCGGAGCCCGACGGCGAGCGCATCCTCAACTGGCGTCAGCTGTACGACCTGCCGGAGCTGCCGGAGGACCTGATCGTGGTCGGGTCCGGCGTCACCGGCGCGGAGTTCGCCGGCGCGTACCTCGCACTCGGCTCGCGCGTCACGCTCGTGTCCTCCCGCGACCACGTCCTGCCCAACGAGGACGAGGACGCCGCGCGGGTCCTGGAGGAGGTCTTCCAGCGGCGCGGCATGAACCTTCTGGCCCGCTCCCGGGCGGCGGGGGTGAAGCGCGTCGGCGACACGGTCGAGGTGACGCTCACCGACGGCCGTACGGTCAGCGGCTCCCACTGCCTCATGACGGTCGGCATGGAGCCGAACACGCGGGGCCTCGGCCTGGAAGAGGCCGGCGTACGACTGGACGACTGCGGGTTCGTCCAGGTCGACAAGGTCTCCCGCACCTCCGCGCCGCACGTGTACGCCGCGGGGGACTGCACGGGCGTGCTGATGCTCGCCTCGGTCGCCGCCATGCAGGGCCGCATCGCGATGTGGCACGCCCTCGGCGAGGCCGTCCAGCCGCTCAAGCTCGGCTGGGTGGCGGCCAACATCTTCACCGACCCGGAGGTCGCCACGGTCGGCGTCTCCCAGGCGCAGATCGACTCCGGTGAGGTCCCGGCCCGCATCGTGAAGCTGCCGCTCGCCACCAACCCGCGCGCGAAGATGCAGGGCTTCCTGGACGGTTTCGTGAAGGTGTTCTGCCGGCCGGCGACCGGCATCGTGCTCGGCGGCGTGATCGTCGCGCCCCGGGCCAGCGAGCTGATCCTCGGTCTGTCGATGGCGGTGCAGCAGCACCTGACCGTCGACCAGGTCGCGCACACGTTCGTGGCCTACCCGTCGGTGTCCGGCAGCATCACCGAGGCCGCGCGCCGCCTCATGCAAGAGTCGGCCTACTGAGCGATCCGGCCAGGGTGCGATCGTGTTGTCATAGCGCACGCCCATCTGTGCCGCGCGGAACCATCCGATTCGTGCACCGGCGATGCCATCGCACGGTGGGGTTCGGCCCAATTTTTCGGAACCCGTCGCATTACGCGTAGATAAATTCCTTTTGCTGTCCCTTGGCAGTCGCGTTCCAGCGGCTTATGGTTCAGTGCAATGCCACATCGTACTGGAGGTTCGATGTCATTTGGGCAGCTCAGGACGCATGCGTGCGAGCGATCCGGACTGGTGCGGACCACGGCGAGGGCTGTTCGGCCGGTCTCCAGGGTGCGGATCACCGGCGGTCTGCTGCGGCAGTGGCAGGACCGGAACCGGCGGGCGACGATCCCCCATGTCATCGAGCAACTGCGCGCCGCCGGCAACGTCGACAACCTGAGCCGCCTGCTCGTCGCCGACCCACCGGCCTATCGCGGGCGCTACCCCTTTCTCGACACCGACCTGTACAAGACGCTCGAGGGCCTGGCGTACGAGATCGGAGCAGGCCACGCGGATGAGGGTGCGCGCGCGTTCTTCGACGAGATCGTCGGGCTGTTGCAGCGGGTCCAGGCGGAGGACGGCTATCTGAACTCGTTCTTCCAGGACCCGGCGGCGGCCAAGAAGCCGTGGGAGGACCTGACCTGGGGGCATGAGCTCTACAACCTCGGCCACCTGATCCAGGCGGCCGTCGCCGCGAACCGGCGGATGGGCGACGACCGGCTGCTCGCGGTGGCGATCAGGTTCGCCGATCTGGTCGTGCGCCGGTTCGGCGAGGGCGGCGAGGAGGCCGTCTGCGGCCACCCCGAGGTCGAGATGGCCCTCGTCGAGCTCTACCGGGAGACCGGCGATCGTGACTACCTGACGCAGGCCCGCCTGT
This sequence comes from Actinoallomurus sp. NPDC050550, assembly GCF_040655075.1. Taxonomy (NCBI): domain Bacteria; kingdom Bacillati; phylum Actinomycetota; class Actinomycetes; order Streptosporangiales; family Thermomonosporaceae; genus Actinoallomurus; species Actinoallomurus sp. NPDC050550. The sequence goes on from NZ_JBFAJC010000028.1 coordinate 40,978, forward strand.
TCGTGGACCGGCGCGGGCGCGGGCACCTCGAGCACGGCATCATGCCGCCCGAGTACTTCCAGGACCATCTGCCCTTCCGTGACCTGCCGTCGGTCACCGGGCACGCGGTCCGCATGGCCTATCTGGCCGCCGGGGCGACCGACGTCTACCTGGAGACGGGCGACCGGACCATCCTCGAGGCGCTCGTCCGGCTCTGGGACGACATGGTCACCACCAAGCTCTACCTCTGGTCTTCGTCACCCACGACCTCGCCGTGATCAGCTCGCTGGCGACACGTGTGCTGGTGATGTGCCAGGGCGAGCAGGTGGAGTACGGCACCGCCGAGCAGATCTTCGCCGCGCCCGGGCACGACTACACGCGGATGCTGCTGGACAGCATCCCGCAGATCGACGACGACCTTCCGGCCGATGAGGTGAGCCTGTGAGTGGTGACGTGCTGCTCAGCGCCCGCGACCTGACCAAACGGTTCACCACGCGCGGCCCGTACGGGCGCAGGAGCGAGTTCACCGCCGTGGACGGCGTCGGCTTCGACGTGCGGCTGGGCGAGACCCTCGCCGTGGTCGGCGAGTCCGGCAGCGGCAAGTCCACCACCGCGCGGCTCGTCGCCAAGCTGATGGAGCCGAGCGCGGGCACCCTGCGGTTCGAGGGCGAGGACATCACCCGCGCCACGGGCGCGCGGCTCGCCCACTACCGCGCCAACGTGCAGGTCGTCTTCCAGGACCCGTTCTCCTCGCTCAACCCCCGGCACACCGTCGAGCGCATCCTGCTGGCACCGCTGGACTATCAGGGAATCGCACCGCCGGGCGGCCGCCGCGCGTTCGCGCGGGAGCTGATGGAACGCGTCGGCCTCGACCCCGACCACGCACAGCGGTACCCCGCGCAGTTCTCCGGAGGCCAGGCCCAGCGGATCGGCATCGCCCGCGCGCTCGCCGTGGGCCCGAAACTGGTGATCTGCGACGAGGCGGTCTCCGCGCTGGACGTGTCCGTCCAGGCGCAGGTCATCGAGTTGCTGATGGGCCTGCAACGGGAGAGCGGCTTCAGCTACATCTTCATCGCGCACGACCTGGCCGTGGTCCGGAGAATCGCGCAACAGGTGGCGGTCATGAACAAGGGGAGGATCGTCGAGAAGGGTCCGTGCCGTCAGGTCTTCGAGCACCCCCAGGACGCCTACACACAGGCCCTGCTGGCCGCGATCCCACGGATCGATCCGGAGTGGAGCCGCAGGCGGAAGGGCGCTCGATGAGCGAGACGGTGACGTACACGATCCCGGGCCTTCGCGTGCGCGAGCATGTCGCCGACGTCCCGCTCGACTGGTCCGCCCCCGAGCACGGCACGATCAAGATCTTCTTCCGCGAGCTCGCCGATCCGGTACGCGCGAGCGAGGACCTGCCCTGCCTGGTCTACCTCCAGGGCGGACCCGGGGGAAAGGGCCCGCGTCCGCTCGCCGCGGACGGGTGGCTCGGCCAGGCGTTGAAGACCCATCGCGTGATCCTGGTGGATCAGCGTGGCACCGGCCGCAGCACCAGGATCGACGGCCGGCGGATGAGCTCCTTCGCGACCGCCGAGGAGGGCGCGGACTTCCTCGCGTGCTTCCGGGCCGACTCGATCGTGGCCGACCACGAACACCTGCGGAAGACCGTCTTCGGCGGCAGGCGCTGGTCCACGCTGGGGCAGTCGTACGGCGGCTTCCTCACGATGACGTACCTGTCCACGGCGCCCGAGGGCCTGAGCGCCTGCTACGTCACCGGCGGTCTGCCCGGCCTCGACCCGTCGGCCGCCGAGGTGTACCGGCGCACGTACCCGCGGGTCGAGGCGAAGAACCGGGAGTTCTACCGGCGTTATCCGCAGCACGTCGAGCATGTCGGCCGGATCGCCGACCGCCTGTCCGAGGGCGACGTGCGGCTGCCCGACGGCGATGTGCTGACGGTCCGGCGGTTGCAGTCGCTCGGCATCGACTTCGGCATGAAGCCCGGCTACGAGCGGATGCACTGGCTGCTCGACGAGGCGTTCAACGGGGACGAGCTGTCGGCGGTGTTCCTGCACGGCGTGCTGGCCCGGTCGTCGTACAGCGACAGTCCGCTGTTCGCCGCCTTGCAGGAGAGCATCTACGGGCACGGCGCCGGCGCGACGGGGTGGGCGGCGCAGGCCGAGCGGGCCAGGCACCCGCGGTTCGCGGAGGACGCCAGGCCACTGCTGTTCACCGGGGAGATGATCTACCCCTGGATGTTCCAGGAGATCTCCGAGCTGCGTCCGTTCCACGGCGCGGTCGAACGGCTGGCCGCCCGTGCGGAATGGCCGGAGCTCTACGATCTCGACCGGCTGGCGGCCAACGAGATCCCGGTCGCCGCCGCCGTCTACCACGACGACATGTACGTGGACGCGGGCCTGCAACTGGACACCGCCTCCCGCGTCGGCAACATCCGGGTCTGGGTCACCAACGAGTACGAGCACGACGGCATCGGCAACGACCGGGTCTTCGCGCGCTTGACCGAGATGGTCCGCGAGACAGGAGGAGGAATCATTGATGGGTGAGGGCAGGCCCCCGAAGCTGAAGGAAATCCCCGCGTTCGTCGAGTACATGGACACGGGCTGGGACACCCCCGACCGCACCCCCCAGGTGGTCCCCGGCGCCGCCGAGGCCGCCGCCGCCCACCGGGAGCGTCTCGCCGCCGCCCTCCCCGGCCGGACCATCGTGCTGGCCGCCGGTGAGGCACCCACCCGCAGCAACGACACGACGTACGACTTCCGCCCGAACAGCGACTTCTACTGGGTGACGGGCTGCTCGATCGAGAACGCCGTGGTCGTGCTCCACGGTGCCGACGCCACCCTCTATGTGCCGCCGCCCGCCTATCCGGGCGAGCCGGGTTTCTGGACCGACGCCAGGCACGGCGAACTCTGGGTCGGATCCGCGCCAGGGCCGGAGGACTGGGCGCGGGCCCTGGGCATCGACGTCCGGCCCCTCTCGGAACTCTCCGAGGACGTGACCGTCGATGAGGAGCTCGACCGGACGTTGGCCGAGCTGCGCATGTTCAAGGACCCGTGGGAGGTCGGGCAGTTGCGCGAGGCGGTGGACCGCACCGTCGAGGGCTTCGCCGCGGTCGTCCGCGAGATCCCGGCCGCGGTCGCCGGGCCGGGAGAGCGGTGGCTGCAGGGCACTTTCGACCGGTACGCCCGCGCGTACGGCAACGGCCCCGGCTACGCCTCGATCGTCGGAAGCGGTGCGCACGCGCCCACCCTGCACTGGGTGCGCTGCGACGGCCCGGTGCTCCCGGACGCGCTGGTCCTGCTCGACATGGGCGTCGAGGTCCGCAGTCACTACACCGCCGACGTCACCCGTACGTTCCCCGCCTCCGGCCGGTTCTCCACCGCCCAGCGGCAGGTGCACGACCTGGTCGAGAAGGCCCACCGGGCGGGGATGGCGGCAGTGGCGCCCGGCCGCCGGTTCTCCGACTTCCACCACGCGGCCATGGAAGTGATCGCGCACGGCCTGGCCGACTGGGGACTGCTGCCGGTCTCCGTGGACGAGGCTCTGTCCGACACGGGCCAGCACCACCGCCGCTACCTGGTGTGCGGCATCGGCCACCACCTGGGTCTGGACGTGCACGACTGCGCCCGGGCCAGTGAGGATGCCTACCACGGGGCCGTCATGGCACCCGACATGGTGCTCACCGTCGAACCCGGCCTGTACTTCCACGCCCACGATCGAACGGTGCCGCCGGAGCTGCGGGGGATCGGTGCGCGGATCGAGGACGACCTGCTGGTCGTGTCCGATGGCGCGGAGGTTCTGTCCGGTGCTCTACCCCAGGACTCCGACGGCCTGGAGAAGTGGATGGCGCGTCAAGGCGATTAAGGATTCACCGGCCTGTCGCTCCCCACGTGAGCGACAGGCCGGTCGCGGCCCGCTCGGTGCCGATCTCCATCATGCTGCCAAGGATGGTGGCGTGGTCGTCGACGATGGCGGTGCCGTCGATCAGGTAGGTGATCCGGTCGCTGGTGAAGACCGGGCTGCCCGCCGGCTCCTTCAGGTGCTCCGCGAGAGCGGGATCCAGCAGGCCGGGGCGGATCGCCTCCGAGGCGCGCGCCACGGCGACACCGGCACCCGCGAGGGCGCCGTACAGGGAGACACGGGTGAAGTCCCGGTCGCGGACCTGCTCGGCGTACGGCTGCCGGACCCAGGAGACCTGGTGGATCGCCGGGCGCCCGGCGAACTCCCGGAGCCGCTCGAGCCGGAGCGCGGTCTCGCCGGGACCGCTGCGCAGCCGCGCGGCGACCCGGGCCGGCGCCCGGCGCACGGCCCGGCCGAGCACGACGGTGCGCACCTCGTGCCCCTGCTCCCGCAGATCGTCGGCGAAGCTACGGAGCGAGCCGAGCGCCAGGTGCGGCGGCGCGACGAACGTGCCACGGCCCGGCCGCTGCACGATCAGCCCCTCGTCGCTGAGCCGGCGCAGCGCCTGGCGGAGGGTCATGAGGGTGACTCCGTACGAGGCGCTCAGCTCGCGCTGCGGCGGGAGCGCCTCGCCGGGAGCGTAGTGGCCCGCCTTGATCTTCGCGGCGAGGTCGGCGGCGATGGTGCGGTACCTCGCCTCCTGGCCGGTGTCGCGGGCCATCGGCCTCCCTTTTGACTGGGTCAGGTCTCCTGGTCGAGTGCTCGGCGAATCTTAGCCAGGAAGGCGCCGACGGGGCGCGGGCCGGACCCGTCGAGCACCTGCCGCATCAGCGCCGCGCCGATGACGACGCCGTCGGCGCCGCGCCCGGCCGCCACCGCCTGCTCCGGAGTGGAGATGCCGAAGCCGAGGAGCGCCGGCCGGTCCGTATTCTCCTTGATCCGTCCGGCCAGGGCCGTCGCCGACTCGGCGAGCGCGGCCCGCTCGCCGGTCGTGCCCATCAGCGACACGGCGTAGACGAAACCGCGGCTGCGGCGGCCGATCTCCGCCAACCGGGGTTCCGGGGTCGCCGGGGAGGCGAGCAGGGCCAGGTCCACCCCCGCGGCGGCGGCCACGTCGGTCAGCTCGTCGGCCTCGTCGAGCGGCAGGTCCGGCACGATCAGCCCGGTGATCCCGGCCTGCCGCAGCGCCGCGCAGAACGCCTCCGGTCCGTCCCGCAGGACCAGGTTGTAGTACGTGCTGGCGACCAGGGGCACGGCCGGTTCGCCCAGGCGGGCGACGTCGGCGAGGATCTGGCGCACCGTGGCCCCGCGCGCCAGCGCCGCGTGCGACGCCTCCTGGATGGTGACGCCGTCGAGGGTAGGGTCGGAGAACGGCAGCCCGACCTCGATCGCGTCGGCGCCGGCCTCGGCGAACGCCCGCAGGTGGTCCGTCCAGTCCGGCGTGATCCCTCCGGTCAGGTAGGGCATCAGCAGCGTACGGCCGCCGTCTCGACGGTCCCGCAGGTGCCTTTCGAGTGAGCCGATGGCCATCGTCGGGTTCACTTCATGACCTCCATCAGCGTCGAGATGTCCTTGTCGCCGCGACCGGACAGCGTGAGCAGGACCGTCGCACGGGATGGCAGCTCGCCCTCAGTCGCAGCGCGGATCACCCAGGCGACGGCGTGCGCGGACTCGAGCGCGGGAACGATCCCCTCCGTACGGGCGAGGCGCACCGCCGCGTCGACCACCTCCTCGTCGGTGACCGTGACGTACCGGGCCCGGCCGAGGTCGCGCAGGTGGGCGTGCTCCGGTCCGACCCCCGGGTAGTCCAGCCCGGCGGCGATGGAGTGCGCCTCGGTGATCTGGCCGTCGTCATCCTGCAGGAACAGCGAGCGGAAGCCGTGCAGCACGCCGGTCCGGCCGTTGGTCGCGCCGGAGCCGCCCTCGGCCTCGACGCCGACGAGCCGAGCCGGGCCGTCGGCGAAACCGGCGAAGGTGCCCGCGGCGTTCGACCCTCCGCCGACACAGGCCACGACGTAGTCCGGCGCACCGGCGGGGAGCTCGGCGGCGCACTGCCCACGCGCCTCGTCGCCGATCACCCGCTGGAACTCCCGGACCATCCACGGGTACGGGTGGGGCCCGACGACGGACCCCATGCAGTAGTGGGAGTCCTCGAGCGCCCCGACCCAGTGGCGCATCGCCTCGCTCGTGGCGTCCTTGAGTGTCCGGCTGCCGGTCGTCACCGGGATCACTTCGGCGCCGAGCAGGCGCATCCGGAAGACGTTCAGCGACTGCCGTTCGATGTCGCGTTCGCCCATGAAGACGGTGGCCCGCAGGCCGAGCAGGGCGGCGGCGGTCGCGGTGGCCACCCCGTGCTGCCCGGCGCCGGTCTCGGCGATCAGCCGGGTCCGGCCCATCCGGGCGGCCAGCAGCGCCTGCCCCATGACATTGTTGATCTTGTGTGAGCCGGTGTGGGCCAGGTCCTCGCGTTTGAGCAGGAGGTCGATGCCCAGCTCGGCGGAGAGCCGCCTGGCCCGGGTCAGCGGCGTCGGACGGCCGACGTGCTCGGCCAGCAGCGCCGCGAGGGCCGCGCGGAACGCCGGATCGGCCCACGCCGCGCGGAAGGCCTCCTCGACCTGCCCGCACGCCGCCACCAGCGACTCCGGCACGTACCGTCCGCCGTGGTCGCCGAACCTTCCGCGCGGCCCCGGATCACTCATCGTCGTGGGCCGCGCCACCGCCTCCCGTGGCGCTCGCACTCGCACGTCGGTCACCATGCCCGCCTCCTCATGAGTTATATATCTCTGCTCGAGAGTTCTATAACTCTGGAGTGTGCCACAGGGCGCGGTGGGCGTGCCAGTCTCGATCGGAACGGTGAGGCGAGCGCGGCGTGCGGGCCGCTCGTCGTCGAGTCCGCGTGTTGATGCGGAGCGGTTGCCCACAGCCTGTGGACAACCGCTGTGGACAACCCCTGTGGATGACGCGAAACGGTCCGGAACTCCCCACCTGACCTGGGGTGACCTCGCAGGCCTACTGGGATGCGGCCATCGCGCGGACCTGTCGTTTGGGTGGGCTTGTCAGGCTCGTTCAGTGGCAGGTGAGGACGACGTCCACGCCGCCGTCGGCGGATTGGTGGCGCCCGTGGTCGGTCTTGGCGTCGTAGGCGTCTTCGCGTTCCTGGATGTATGCATCGAGATTCTTCTTGTACTTGGCCTCTTCCTTATCCAGATCGGCTACAGCCGCCTGGCTGCCCTGGCCCGCGCCGGCGAGTGGGTAGTTCGTGAAATGGACCAGAATGTCCTGGGCCAGTTTCTGGTGTCCTTCCTCGTGGGCCAGCAGGGCGTCCTCGAAGTGCTTGATCGATGCCTTGTCGGCGGAGCTCATGTGCGGCCAGTTCGGGACGACCAGTCTGATGCTCGACTTCTTGGGAAGGTAGGTGCTCGTCGCCTTGGCGGTCGCCTTCCAGAAATCTCCGCCAGTGTCCGTGACGGCGGGCTTGGTGAAGGTGTGGATCCACATCACGGAGGCGTGTCCGGCCTCGGCACCAGAATCCAGGAACTTGCCGGCCGCCTTGCAGTTGGCGAACGATTTGGTCTGCCGGGTGATTTTGACCGACGGTACCTGAGTGGTCTGTGCTCTGGCGACGCTGGGCAGTGCCGTGACAGCCGCAGTCACGACAACGAAGGCGCAGGCGGTCGCCGCGCATCTGGTCTGGCTTCTGCTGATCATCGTTTCCCCGTTTACTTCCAGATGTTGCTTCACCCAGGAGCCTGTGCTGAATGGTGGTCCGTCGGTATCCCGAAAAAGAGGGGGTTGACAGGACGGGTCGGTGCTTGGTGAGACTGACGCAACGCGTGCGGGGGCAGCGGACGGGGTGAGGCGAGCAGTGGGCGACGCGATGATCGAGGCGGCGGGGAACGCCGCCACGGTGACGGAGCTGGCGGCCGAGATCTCCTGTCACGTGGGGCTGGTGGTGCCGCACGATGGGTATGCGCTGTTCGGCCTCGACCCGCTCACCGGGACAGTGGCCTTCGCGGCGACCAGGAACACCTACGGCACCGCCACCGGATACCAGCTGGAACTCAACCATGTCGCCGGGCGGGATCCGAACCCCTTCGCGGCCCTGATCCGCAGCCGCCACCCGGTAAGGGAATTCGGGTCCGGGCCGCCGGTGACCGACCAGGACGCATTTCAACGCGAGCTCATGGCGGCCGAGGGAGTGGGCAGCGACCTGAGCATCGCACTGACCCACCGCGGGAAAGCGTGGGGCGGGCTGGCCCTGGTACGCGGAGCCGACATCCGACCGTTCCGCGCCGCCGAGATCGCCCACGCCGCACGGCTGCTCGCCCCGCTGACCGCCGCCCTCAGGCGGTTTGTGACCCGCCAGCCGCTCCGCCCCGTGCGTTCCGATCACTCCGAAGGCGTTCTGGTCATCGACCAAGCCAACTCCGTTATCGCCGCGACTGCGACCGGGCGCTCCTGGCTGCGAAGCTTCGCCCCGGATCACTCCGCTCTCGACCAGGGCCAGCTTCCCGGACACCTGCTCAGCGTCCTGGTCGCGGCAACCCAGCCCCATGTGATCGAGGCGCAAAGCCGAATTCCAACCCCCCAGGGATGGGTGGCCCTGCACGCTCAGCCGCTCGATGGAGGTTTGACCGGTCAGCGAGCCGTCACCATCCGGCCCGCCGCCGGGCGGACGCTGTTATCCGCCGTCTCCGACTGGTACGGCCTCACGCCGCGCGAGCAGGCCATCGCCGCCCACATACTGAGCGGGCACCCGGTCAAGCAGATCGCGCGCCGTCTAGACCTGTCCCACCACACCGTCAGCGACCACCTCGCCGCCATCTACCGCAAGACAGGCGTCACCGGCCGCGACGAACTCGTCACCAGCCTCACCCCTTGAACGATGCCACTACCCCCCCACGCATCGATTCCGTGACCACGCCCGTGGACGGCCCGCGGCGGCCCGCAGCGATCACGAGGCCGAATGGGCCGTTGGAGTATCGAAGATCGGATCAGTGCGGTGGGTGGCCGCGTTCCGGGTCGTCGGGAACGGGCAGGCCGTGCTGGCGCAGCCGCGCCTGCCGGATGTCGGCCGCGTTGATCACGACGACGAAGGTGCTGCTCAGCAACGCGAGGGCGGCGACGGCCAGCCGGATGCCCCACTCGGCGGGGAGCAGCGCGAGCAGCACGCAGATCGGGAACATGAGAACGAGGTGGCGGGCCATCATGCGGCCACGCCACCCCGCGTCGGTCAGATCATGCCGGACCCAGCTCCGATTCTCCGGAGGGAGCCGGAATCCGACGGTGTACAGGGCTCTCCGGAGGAGGGTCGGGTCACCCGGTAGCCGGGTCAGTGGGGGCCTCCATCACCAGTCACCCCCGCCGCCGAAGTCACCGCCCCCATCGAAGCCTCCGAAGTCGCCGCCGCCGATGTCGAAGCCACCGTCACCGCCGTCTCCGCCGCCGCCGAAGCCCCAGTCACCGCCGCTGTCGTTGCCGGCGTCGTACCCGGCAGCGTAACCCGCGTCGTACCCACCGTGCCCGCCGAAGCCACCGCTGAACATCGAACCCAGGGCCGTGCCGATGAGCAGACCACCGAGCATGTCGCCGCCGCCGAAGCCGGAGTAGTATCCGCCGGCGTACGGCGCGTACGCCGGTCCGGCGTCCCAGTACGGGCGACGGTGACCGCCGACCGTGACGAGGCGGGTCTCCGGGTCGAGGCCGGACAGCACCGCCTGCGCGTCGGCGGCACAGGCCGGGACCTCCCGGGGCGCGCCGCCCGGGGGTGCCCACATGACGTCCTGCACCGACGGGCCGTGCTGCGGGTTGAAGAAGCAGGGCGCGCGCCGCTCGGGCACCGGTCGGCCGTCGAGGCGGGCCCGTACCGCGGTCATGTAGTAGCGGCCGTCCTCGAGAGCCTTGGTGACGTTGCGCATGTCCTCCGGCCGGCGCGCCGAGTCGGCGGCCGCCTTGGCCTGGTCGTAGGAGTCCATGGCCCGCTGGTAGTCGTCCCGGGCGGCCGAGTCGAGGCTCGGGTCCATGACGTTGAGGTTGAGCGCGGTGATGTCCTCGCCGAGCCGGGTGACGTCCTCGTAGACGCTGTCCTTGAGCTCGGCCAGCTGCTTGGCCTCCCGCTCCCGGCGCCGCTTGCGGGCGACGAAGATCAGGCCCACGATGCCCGCGACGATGAGCACCAGGACGCCGAGCACGACGAACCCGGCCGTCGCGGAGCCGGACTTCTTGTCCGCGACCGCCTTGTCGAACTGCTTGTTCAGGTTGAGCAGGAGGTCCTTGAGGTTCGAGGAGTCACCCCGCACCTGGGACACCAACGTCTTGATCTTGTCGCTGCCCAGGCCCTCGTGGGATCCCGCGAGGATCCGCTGGCCGGTCGCGTCGAGCAGGATCAGGGTGCCCTTCTTGCCCAGGGCGGTGTCGAGCTGGCGCAGGCCGGCGGTGGTGACCCGGTTCTGCTTCACGACGGCCATCCGGACCGTCGACTTGTCGTCCTTGAGCGCGCTGACCACGCTCTGCTGGTCCGAGCTCGACATCGTCGCACCGGCGTCCTTGGACAGGTAGAACCCCTGGCTCTTCAGGCCATGGACCACGTCCTGGAACCCATCGGCGCTCGCCGGCAGGGCGAACGCGAACAACAACGCGACGACGGCAGCCACCGCGGCGGGAATCGTCGAACGGCGAAACTTCATGGCGGCCTTCATGTGATCAGTGTGAGTGCTATGACTAGCTTGGACGAACCAGCGGTCAGGATGGTTCCGTGCGCGCCGAGAGATCACCGCGCAGCACCCGCTGCACCAGGTCGTCCCTGAGCTGACCGTAACCGGTAGCTGACCACACGCTACCTTCCGGATCCACTTCGTAGTAGGGGACTTCGCCGTCGAAGAGGACGTCGGGGGTGTCGTGGTCCCGCACCGCCTTCGCACAGGCCGCGCAGGCCCGGACGTCGATCCGGTCGCGGCCGCCGACGGCCCGCCACCTGACGGGCACCGGGCCGTCGCCGTGCAGGGGGTTGAAGAAGCACAGCGGGCTGGGCCGCAGGGCCTTTCCCCTCCGGGCGGCCTCGTACGCGTCGCGTCCCATGTCGATGAGCACCAGGGCCCCGGCCAGTCCGGGCACGGTCCGGTCCGTGTCGAGGACCTTTCCGGCCGCCGCGTACGCGTCGAGGGCGCGCTGGAGAAGGTCCGCGTCGCCTGGCGCGTCCTCCAGGGACTCGCCGAGCCGGATGAGCTCGACGGTGGCGTGCTCGCGCAACTCGGCGGCCGACCGTGCGGTGGTCGCCGCGGGCCGGACACCGGACCGCCGTGACGCCGCCGGCCGGAGACCGGACCGCTGGGACGCCGCGGCGTGGATCTCCGCCATCCGGCGGCGTCGCCACAGGAGCAGGGCGGCGACGCCGGTCAGCACGACCGCCCCGCCGCCCACGGCGTACGGGAGGGCTCCGCCGTTCCCACTCCGCGGGGGCGGCTTCGACTCTCCGCCGTGGTGGTCCAGGGCGTCGGCCTGCTTCCGGTAGGCGGTATGCGCCTGACCGGTGGCCATGAGCTGGACACAGCGGATCAGCTTGTCCGTCAGCGACGCGCTGTCCATGGTGCGATCGAGGGAGACGGCGCCGGCGGCCTCGATGGCGTCGCGGTCGACGCCGTACTCGTACCCGCGGATCCGGTCCGGCGACTCCGCGTCCAGCGTGAGATAGACGCCGTCCCGGCCGAGCCGGTGGTGCACGTCGTCGGCGAGATGATCGGAGTCCGGCCACGTGCCGCCCGGCACCAGCGGGACGATCACCGCGAACACCGGCATCGGCGCCCGCCTGATCGCGTCGACGAGCCGTTCGGGGTGCGGGACCGCCGAGGCCAGCGACGGGTCGACGTAGACCGGCGACCGCCGTAGCGCCGCCGCGATCCGGCCCGCCTCACTCATCGAGGATCCTCCCCAGCAGGTCGCCGAACTGGCCGTACCCGGTCTCCGCCCAGACCGTCGCGCGCTCGTAGTAGGGGCGCCCGTCGTCCAGCAGCACGTCCGGGACCTCCCGGTCGCGTACGGCCTTGGCGCATCGCGGGCAGACCCGCACGTCGCGCCTCGTACGGGTGCCGGGGGCCCGCCACGTGACCGCGATCGCGCCCTCGCCGTGCCGCGGATCGAAATAGCAGAGCGGTGCGGCGTCCTGCGGCGTCCGGCCGAGGTGAACGAGCACGAGCACGCCCGCCAGGTCGGCGAGCGACACGGCCCGGTCGAGCGCCTTACCGGCCGCGGTGTAGGCGTCCAGCGCGCGGCCGAGCTCGGACGGGTCGCCCTGGGCGTCGTCGAGCAGCTCGCCCAGCGCGATCAGGTCCTGCTCGGCGCGGGCCCGCAGGTCGTCCTCGTCCGCGCGCCGCGCCGTACCGAACACCCGGTGCGGCAGGGCGAGCCTGTCGTGCGCGGCGCGCGCCCGCCGGCGGCGCAGCAGCCACAACAGCGCCCCGCCGCCCGCCAGCACCGCCGCCGTGACCGCGACGGGCACGCCGACGGGCGTCCCGCCGTCGTGCCGGACACGGTGCGGAGCGGGCGACTTCGTTCGCGTCGGAGGGCCCGGCGGAAAGGCGTCATTGTGAGCCTTGTCGTACGCCTCGGTGCCCTTGCCGGTCGCGATCAGTTCGACGCAGCGATCGAGCCGGTCGGCGAGCGAGGACTTGTCGTACCGCCGATCGAGGGACATCGCCCACCCGGCGTCATGCGCCGACCGCCGCTGCTCCTCGGTCCCGCCCCACATCACGACGTCGAACACGTCGCCGAAGTCGGTGTCGAGCGTGACGTACGCGCCGTCCCGGCCCAGGTGCGACCGGACGACGGTGGTGACCTGCTCCGAGCTCTGCCAGGTCCCACCGGCGACGAGCGGCACCAGGACCACGTAGATCGGGATCGGGGATCGCCGGATCCGTTTCACCAGCCGCTCCCGGCGCGCCGCCGGCAGCGCCCCCTCGTACGCCGGATCGACGTACACGGGGGAGCGCCGGAGCGCCGCGGCGATCGCGGCTCCGTCACTCGACACCGAGATACTCCAGAACGTCTTCGGGAAGGTTCGCGTGCCGGCCCCGGATCTTCTCCCACAGGCCGGGTGCCTGGTAGTAGGGGCGTTTCTCGCCGTCGATGATCAGCATGAGGGGCTGGCGTTCCTCCTTCGCGGCCTGCGGGCAGGCCGCGCACAGCGGCCGCCTGCGCTCCGGCAGCCCGGGCAGCCGGACCCGGGCCGTCTCGGGCGCCGGGCCGTGCAACGGGTCGACCATGCACCGCGGGTCCGGCGTCGCCGTGTCCGCCCGCAGCGCGTCCTGCCCGTCGAGCGCCAGCACGACCACCCCGAACAGGCTGCCGGGGTCGCTCCTCTCGTCGTACAGGAGCCGGGCCGCGTCGTAGTCGGCGGTCGCCCGGCCACGGCCGTGGTTGCCGTCCGCGTGACCGAGGGCCTCGGCCAGCCGAGTGAGCTCCGCGGCGGCCTTCCTCCGCAGCCTCCGCTGTTTGAAGGTGCGGGAGTCGCCGCGAACCCCCCGGCGCACCCCGACGAAGACGAGCCGCGAGATCAGCCACAGCGGCCACAGCACGACGGCCGACACGATCAGTACGGGGAAGAAGACCTTGGCGAACTCGCCGGCCAGCTTGGCGGCGGACGGCTTCTGGTCCCGGCTGTTCGGCTCCGGCGTACGGGGCGTCGGCGGCGTGGACGGCGCGGCCGACGGAGCGCGGGTGAACGCGTCGATGACGTTGTGCAGGCGCCCGGGCAGCGACGTGCCACCGCTCGCGATGCCGAAGTCGAGCGACGTCTTCCGTGGGACCTGGTAGGACGTCCAGTCCAGATCGCCGTTCTGGTCGGCGACCAGGTAGACGCCGGGCCGGCCCAGCCGTCGCTGCAGCAGGTAGGTGAAGTAGTCGGCCTCGCCACCCGACTCGTCCTCGCGCAGCAGCGGCACGCCGACCAGGTAGATCGGGATGCCGGCCGCGCCGATCTGCTTCCCGAGGGCCGCCCGGTCGCGGGCGTCCAGCAGGTAGGAGACGTCCGGGTCGACGAAGACGGGCGACCGCCGCAACGCGGCGGCGATCCGGTCCAGGCGGTCGGCGTCGGCCGCCGACGCCGCCCCGGCCGACGCGACGGACGCCAGGAGCGACAGGGCGAGCAGCCCCGCGGCGACCGACCGGCTCACGAGCGCACGCATGCACCACAGGGGAAGGCGCAGCAGGCGAGCGGCGATCACGGACGCGACGGACGCGAGGAGCGATAGGGCGAGCAGCCCCACCGCGAGCGACCGACTGGCGCGCGTGCACCGTCGGCGAAGGCGCAGCAGGCGAGTGGCGATCACCCGGCGTGCCGACGGGCGTGCGAGCGATGGCCCGCGTGCCGGCGACGGCGGGTGCGCGGGTGGGCGTGGGCGCGGAGAGAAGCGGCGCATCAGCGGGCTCTCTTTCCACGGTTGTGCCGGCTCCGGGGTCGCTTGCCGCCGACCTGTTCGGCGCGAGGCCGTTTTCTCCCGGACCGCCACGCGATCCAGGCCACGGCGAGGGCCGCCACGCCCAGCCCCGAAAGCGCTCCGGCCTGCTGGGCCTCGTCGATCGTGTCGGACGCCTCCCGGTACGGCTTCGGCTCCCAACCGGACTTGCCCTTGGCGTGCGCCTCGTCGTAACGCTGCTGGGCCCGCCCGGACCGGATGTTGTCCACGAAACGCCGGATGGCACGCACGGGACCGGCGTTGTACGGCTCGGAGTAGATGATCTCGTCGGCCGCCGGTCCGATGGGCAGGTTGGTACCGAACTGCTGGGCGTCCACGCCGATACCGTTCGACGGCATGACGACGTACACGCCGGGCCGCTGCAGCTTGTCGTGGAGCAGGGCGATCAGGGCCGTCGGGCTCTTGACCGGATCTTCATCCGACTGCGTCTCGGCGACCACGGCGAGGTAGGTCGGAACCGGCATCCCACGCACCGCCGCCCGGATCTTCCCGGCGTCTTCCGGGGACACGTCGCGCGGCACATGGTCGCTGATGAAGACGGGATCGTGAGCGAGTTGCGCGGCGATGTAGTCGGCCTTGGTGACCACGGCCGGGGCCGGCGTCGTTTGCGGAGCTTGCACCGGGACCGCCGGAGTGAAGGGCCCCAACCCGGCACCAAGCGCCACAGCGGTCACGGCTGGGACAAAACGCACTGGCCACACGGCCAGGAGCCTACCGGCGAGTGTTCGCGAGGATCATTCGCCCCGTCAGTGACCGCGCACGCTCGGTCATGCCGACCCCCGGACCTCGCCGGCGGTGACCTCGCCGCGGATCGGATCCCCGTTCCGTGCGGTCTCCCAGAGCAGCCGCAGGAAGAAGGCCGGGTCATCGGGAAGCGGCGGGTGACTCTGACGCTTCCTGTCGTAGCGGATGACGAAGATTCGGAACCGCACGTGGCGCTCGTCGGGAGCGAGGGCGAGCACGCGAGCGCCGTACAGGTCGGTCAGCATCAAGATCTCTCCGGGGACGCCATGTCGAGGGGGTCCGTGATCACATCCATCCCCGAAGGGACAGGACCTAGCTCGGGAGTGGCGGCTGCGAGGTGTCGAAGCGTCTCCGGGCCTCGTGGATCTCGGGCAGATGGCCCTCTGCCCACGTGATGAGGTCGGTCGCGCCTTTCAACAGCATCCGCCCTAGATCGGTCAGCTCGTACTCCACCCGCGGCGGGACGACCGGATAGATGGTCCGGGTGACCAGCCCGTTGCGCTCCAGCCCGCGCAGCGTCACGGTGAGCATCCGCTGACTGATGCCGTCGACCGAGCGCTTGAGCTCGTTGAACCGGCGACGATGACCTACCGCTCGACCGGCATCCATGTGGAAGGCGGCGACTTCGTCCTCGACGGCGAACTCACCCTCAAGGACGTGACCCAGAGCGTGCCCCTCACCCTCCAGGTGCACGGCTTCGGCCCCGACTACTTCCTGCCCGACCCGCAATCCGGCGCGCGGGCCGGCTTCACCGCCACCGGCGAGGTCAGCCGCCTGGCCTTCGGAGTCGGCGACAACAGCCCACTGCCCGGCGGCGGCATCGGACTGAGCGACAAGGTCCAGATCACACTGGAGATCGAGGCCGTCCTGCAAAAGTAGTCTCCGCCCAGGGCGATCGCCCCGGGCGTGTCTCACGATCTACTGGACGAGCTCTAGGAGTCCTTGATCTCGCAGATGACGGCGCCGTTGGAGACCGTCTGGCCGACCTCCGCGGACAGCCCGGTGACGGTGCCCGCCTTGTGCGCCGTGAGCGGCTGCTCCATCTTCATGGCCTCGAGAACCACGATGGTGGCTCCCACCTCGACCGTTGCGCCGTCCTCGACGAGGATCTTGACGATCGTGCCCTGCATCGGGCTGACCAGGGAGTCTCCACCGGCGGCCGCCGCGCCGCCCTTCTTACCGCCACGTCGCCGGGCCGGGGTCGCACGGCCGGACCCGGAGGCGCCGGTGGAGGCGGTGGCGCCCAGCCCGGCGGGGAGCACCACCTCAATGCGCTTGCCGCCGACCTCGACGGTGACCCTCTCCCGCTCGGCGGCCTCTTCGGTCTCCACCGCCGCGTCGTACGGCGGGATCGTGTTGTCGAACTCGGTCTCGATCCAGCGCGTGTGCACCCGGAACGGCGCGTCGACGAACGCCGGATCCTCGATGACCGTGCGGTGGAACGGGATGACCGTGGGCATTCCGCCGACCTCGAACTCCGCGAGCGCGCGCCGGGCACGCTGGAGCGCCTCCGTCCGGTTCGCGCCCGTGACGATCAGCTTCGCGATCATCGAGTCGTACATCTGCGGGACCGTCATGCCCTGCTCGAAGCCCGAGTCGAGGCGTACACCCGGCCCGCTCGGGGAGCTCCAGCGGGTGATCGTTCCCGGCGCGGGCAGGAAGTTGCGGCCGGCGTCCTCCGCGTTGATGCGGAACTCGATCGAGTGCCCGCGCAGCGCCGGGTCGTCGTACCCCAGCTCCTCGCCCTCGGCGACGCGGAACATCTCGCGGACCAGATCCACGCCGGCGACCTCCTCGGTCACCGGGTGTTCGACCTGCAGACGGGTGTTCACCTCGAGGAACGAGATCGTGCCGTCCTGGCCGACGAGGAACTCGCAGGTCCCCGCGCCGACGTACCCGGCCTCCCGCAGGATCGCCTTCGAGCTGGAGTACAGGGTCGCCAGCTGCTCCTCGGACAGGAACGGCGCCGGGGCCTCCTCCACCAGCTTCTGGTGCCGGCGCTGCAGCGAGCAGTCACGCGTCGAGACCACGACGACGTTGCCGTGCTGGTCGGCGAGGCACTGGGTCTCCACGTGACGCGGCTTGTCGAGGTACCGCTCGACGAAGCACTCCCCGCGCCCGAAGGAGGCGACCGCCTCGCGGACGGCCGATTCGTACAGCTCGGGGACCTCCTCGAGCGTACGGGCCACCTTCAACCCACGGCCTCCGCCGCCGAACGCCGCCTTGATGGCGATCGGCAGCCCGTGCTCGCGAGCGAACTCCACGACCTCGTCGGCGCCCCCGACCGGGTCCTTGGTGCCCGCGACCAGCGGAGCGCCGACCTTCTGCGCGATGTGCCGCGCCTGCACCTTGTCGCCGAGCGCCACGATCGCGCTCGGCGGCGGGCCGATCCAGGTCAGCCCGGCGTCGATCACCGCCTCGGCGAACCCGGCGTTCTCGGCGAGGAACCCGTACCCGGGATGCACGGCGTCGGCGCCACTCTCCTTGGCGATCCGAAGCAGCTTGTCGATGTCGAGGTAGGTCTCGGCGGCGGTCTGCCCGCCCAGCGCGTACGCCTCGTCGGCGACCCGCGTGTGGAGCCCGTCCAGGTCCGGCTCGGAGTAGACGGCGACACTGCCGATTCCGGCGTCCCTGCACGCCCGTGCGATACGGACGGCGATCTCACCCCGGTTGGCGATCAGGACCTTGCGCACGTACGACTCCTCGCTCTTGCCGACCGACCGAGTTTAAGCAACCCGGCTTCTCTCATGCTCAAGGGCCGTCGGGTTATGGCGATCTCCAATGTAACCAACCACTTGCTCGGGCGTCCCGGCGGTCGCCGCCCACGGGGTCTTAGGCCAGGGCGATGAGCCGGTAGAGAGGGTCGGGCCGAGCCACCTCCTGGTCCGGCAGCGAGGCCAGCTCATCGGCGATCCGTGCCGGATCGGCCGCGCGAGCCCAGGGGATCCGGCCCTCCAGAATCCGCTCGCGCCACTGCCGCGGACTCCGGCCCTGCCCGATCCCGGCGAAGGTCGTCTCTCCGACCACCCGAAGACCGTGCCCGGCCGCCGACGCGACCACGCGGTCCACGTGGTCGGGCCCCTTCGGGACGTACGCACTCCGCACGGCCGCCGTCACCGCGGCGACATCGCTGTCGACGGCGAAGGCGGCCTGGTTCTTGTCCACCGTGGTGATCAGGACGCCTCCGGCCCGGAGCACACGCGCGGCCTCGGCGAGAACCGGCGCCGCGTCGTCGAGCAGGTGGAGCAGCCAGACGACCACGACGGCGTCCGCGCGGGCGGACCCGACCGGAAGACGCGCCCCGTCGCCCAGGGCCACGGCACCGGACAGCCGAGTCGAGGCGACTGCGGCCATGCCCTGTGAGCGATCGACGCCGACCACCCGACGCCCGGGACGGGTCAGCCGCCTGGTCACGATCCCGGTGCCGCACGCGACGTCCAACAGAACGCGCGTGTCCTCCGGCAGCAACCGCTCGACGGCCCCGGCGGCGGCCACGGCCCGCGCCTCTCCACCTCGGGACGCGTCGTACCCCGCGGCCTCGCGGTCATAGTCCAGCACGACGACAACGTACCGAAATCAGCCACTAAATGGCTTATCGGGTGTTGTACGGGCGCGAATCCGCCTTTTTCGGATGCTGAGTTCACCCATGGAGGTCAGCGGGAGCGCGAGGCGATGAGCTCCGCGTAGCGTTCCCGGAACTGCGGCAACCGCTGTGCGAGATCACTCAGCACCGACACCATCTCGTTCGCGTCACGAAAGGGATAGCACTCAGAGTGCAGAGCGAGGTGCACCCGTACGACGTCCTCCCCGTCACGCAACCATGACTCCAGGGTGCGTTGCATCGATGCGCCGTTCTCGGTGCCCGACCAGGCGGCGACTCCCAGATAGATATCCGCGTCGTCCAACGAGGTTCGCCCGGCGACCACGGCATCGGCGACAAGGTCCGCGATGTCCTCCGAACCCAGCACCACCATCAGGTTTTCGATGGCCGCACACAGCCCGTCGGTCGGCCCTCCATAGGGGCCTTCCTCCATCAGCGGGCGCACGGCCAGCAGCCTGCCGAGTGCCGCCTCCTGCGCCGACTCGATCATCCATACCTCCGTAGGCGGTCCGTTCCCGGCCGGCCGCAGAGCTTCGCGGCGGGTAATCCCGATGAGGCGGGATATCGTACGGGCGGGTGAAGCGCTTCGGCAGGAGACACCGCATGCCACGGACGTTCGCTGCCGAGCGCGGTTGGACCTGCGGCATCTCGCGCAAGGAGGAAAGCGCGCTCCTCGAACGACTTCGTGGGGAGCCGTTCCACCCACCTGAGCGGGCCCCGGACGCGTTTCCGTACCCGGTGCTCGGTCGCCACCGGCACCGGCTGTGGGACGTGATGCGCGGTGCGTATCGCGACCGGTCCGCGGTCGTCTTCGGATACAGGCGTGAGCAGGAGATCCTCGATGACAGCTTCGGCCGCCGCGGCTGGGAGAACTCGTCCTACTGGATCGCCGCCCTGCTTGACCTGCCCGCTCCGGTGCCGCGCCTGCAGGTGACGCCTCGCACGTCGGTGCCACCCGAGCGACCGGGTGTCGAGACCGGCGATCCGCGGGTGGATGGGCGATTCCACGTCCACACCAACGACCCCACATGGGCGGGCGGGGCGCTGCGCGAGCTGGCCCCGGTTCTGCTCGACGGGCCCGCTCAGGCGTGGCGCATCTCGGGCACGTCCATTCTGACGTGGAGTAATGCCGACGGCATTCCACTCGCCCACGTCGAGGCCACACTGGATCGACTGTCCACGATCGCCGGCCGCCTAGCGCCATCAGCCTGAAGCACGCGGTTCACGCGGCACCGGCCGTTTCTGGTCCTGTCCGCCAGGGCAAGGGCTCCCGCCGTAATTCTCCGTGTCCGCTCGAGGATTTGCCTTCGAGGCCTCCCCGGCAATGTGCCGAGCAAGAAGCTCGGAAACCAGCATGCGATCATGGTGATTTCCGATGCCATTCCGGTAATGCGCGACGCCGACCGTACTCGATGACCGAACTTCTCATCCGTCCATGACGAGCCCGCAGGTGCCATCGTCGGGGCGGGACGCCGGAGGGAGAAGTAATGCGCCCGAGTGCCGCCGGGGCGCTCGCCGTCCTGCGAGAACGTGACTTCCGGCGATTCTTCATCGGTCAGTCGGCGTCGCTGCTCGGCGACGGCATGGTCGGCGTCGCACTGGCGTTCGCGGTCCTCGGCCTCACCGGGTCGCCCGCAGATCTCGGGTACGTTTTGGCGGCTAAGACGATCACCCTCATCGCGGGCCTGCTGGTCGGCGGTGTTATCGCCGACCGGCTGCCCCGCCGCCGGATCATGGTGGTCGCCGACCTGGCGCGCTTCCTCGGGCAGGGAACGATGGCCGCGTTGCTGATCAGCGGTCACGCGACGATCTGGGAACTGGCGGCCCTCCAAGCCGTGCACGGCGCGGCGAGCGCCGTGTTCAACCCCGCGTCCACCGGCCTCGTTCCCGCCATCGTCACCGGCGGGCGCCTTCAACAGGCCAACGCGCTGCGTGGGCTGGCGATCTCGATAGGGAAGATCGCCGGTCCCGTCCTGGCCGGCCTCTTGCTCGCGCTGGCCGGCCCCGGATGGGCGATCGCCGCCGACGCGGCCACCTTCGCGCTCAGCGCGATCATGCTCACCCGGCTACGACCACCCGCGCACCGGCCGCCACCCGCTCAGTCCGTCGTACGCGACCTGCGGGAGGGCTGGACGGAGTTCAGCTCCAGGCCCTGGCTGCTGACGCTCGTCACCACGGCGTCGCTCACCAACCTGCTGTTCGCGGCGTTCTACGTACTCGGCCCGGCGATCACCGCCCGGTCATCCGGTGGGCCGGCGGAATGGGCCACCATCCAGGCCGTCATCGGTGCCGGGTCCCTCATCGGTGGCATCGCAGCCCTGCACCTCCACCCGCGACGCCCACTGCGTACCGGCGTGCTCGCCATCGCCCTCTGTGCGCTGCCCACCCTCGGTCTCGCCGGTCGCCTCCCCGTCATCGCCGTGGCCGGCCTCGCACTCCTCTGCGGCCTCGGGATGACGGTCTTCAACACCTTCATGGAGACGGCCCTCCAACACCACGTCCCCGCGGGTGCCCTGTCCCGGGTCAGCGCCTACGACTGGTTCGGGTCCTTCGCCTGTCAGCCCATCGGCCAGGCCACGGCCGGTCCGCTCGCGGCGGGACTCGGCGCCCACGCGGCCCTTTGGTTGACGGGCGTCCTGCAGTTCCTCGTCGCCCTGGGTGCCCTCACGGTCCCCGCGATCCGCCGCCTCCCGGCCGGAACCCCTGAC
Organism: Actinoallomurus sp. NPDC050550; assembly: GCF_040655075.1. NCBI lineage: Bacteria > Bacillati > Actinomycetota > Actinomycetes > Streptosporangiales > Thermomonosporaceae > Actinoallomurus > Actinoallomurus sp. NPDC050550. The sequence goes on from NZ_JBFAJC010000028.1 coordinate 62,385, forward strand.
GCGCCGACCCCCGTCCACCAAGAGTCCTGAGTACGGCTTTCGGGAACGAGTGAGTTTAGGTCGGCCGAACTGGTCCGAGAATCGGTGATATCACCTCGGTGGTCAGGCTGTGGAGTTATGTACGTCATGGCCGCTGTTGTTCGATCTTGTCGCAGGTCGGTGGCCGGAAGCGGACAGGGGGAAGGGTTCCGTGGGTGCGGCTGTCAATGCTTAATTGGCACGGCAATCTGAAAAGGGACCACTAAGAGTAGTGAGGTCACGTTCCAGATTGGGAGCGTCCCTCACTGCGCCGGCTCGGGCCGCCCCTGGGGTCGGAGCGATGGGGAAGCGCCGCGCTCAGCGTGGCCTGTTGCGACCTGGTCGTCCGCGGTGTCGCCCCGCATGGCCCGCACCGGTGCGACGGGGCATCGGAATCGACCGAGCGACGCGGAAGCGACAGCGAACGGAAGGAGATGGCTGATGGGTGGCATCTACGGCGGCGATCCCGAGGCCATGAAGAGGCTTGCCAGTCTCTTCCAGAAGCACGGCCACGAGCTCGACCAGATCATCAGAGACCTCAACTCGAACACTCAGAGCAGCCAGAGCATCTGGCAGGGGCCGGGCGCCAACCGGTTCCGCGAGGCATGGGCGCAGGCGAAGCCGTCGTTCGACAAGATGGTCATCGCCTTCCAGGAGGCGCACAAGGACATCAACAGCCGAGCCGAGGGCTTCCGAAACGTCGGCAAGTAGTCGCTTCCCGACACGGGGTGCCGCGGGCTGCGGCACCCCGCGCGTGCGTGCTGACCTGCAAAACGCTCAACGGTGTCCCTGCACGGCGGCTACGACGGCTTGGATGGGATTGGGCTGGCCCAGGCGGACGAAGAGGCCGCGGCCGGTGGGGCCGTCTACCGAGATCTGGCGCGGGAGGCGGAGGTTGAAGACGTCGCCGTCGTCGGGGGAGTTGACGGCGAGGAGGACGCCGGTGCGGGAGCGTCTCGTGTCGGCGATGTAGCCGCTGTAGCCACGCGCCAGGTCCTGGGTCGTTCCGCCGATGATGACCGCCTGTTCGGCGTCCCTGGCCTGCCGGAGAATGCGGACGAGCACGTCGTCGAACGGCGTCGAATCCAGGAGCTCCGCGTCGTCGACCACCACCACGTACCGGCTCACCCCGCCGACCACCTCCTCGAACCGGTGGGCGTCGTCCGGCGTCTCCAGCATCGCGAGCACACCGGGCTCGCCGCGCAGCTCCCGCAGCGGCGACCGGCGCGGACACACAAGAACCACCGGCACGGTGCCCTCGCCGATCTTCGGGTCGAGCAGCGACGTCACCATCGTCATGAGGACGGTCGAGCGGCCGGACCGCGGTGGGCCGGCGACGGTGAAGCCGGGGCCTTCGGCGAGGAGGTCGACGCCCACCGGGCCGAGTTCGTCGCCGCCCGCGCCCACCAGCGCCCACAGCGGGGACGGCGCGACGAAGTCGGGGTCCAAGGCCAGCGCCTCGGCATAGGTGATGCGGACCGGGAGTTCGTCCACGTGCAGCGGCCGCTGGGCGCGGGATGGGCGATCGTAGGACCGCTCGGCCTCGCGCGAGAGGCGTTGGAGGGCCGCGACCTGGGCGGTGCCGGAGGCGACCTCGGTCAGCAACGCTATCTGGGACTCACGCGGCGCGGCGCCACCAGGCCCGACCGGCTCGAGTACGCGGCCGGGCGGCATGTCGGACGGCACCTGGCGTTCGTTGACGCCCGCGTACGTGTAGTCGTTCGGGTCGGCCATGCGCAGGATGAGGCGGTCGTCGAACACCGTGGAGACCTGGCCGGTCAGGCCGGTTCGGTCGCCGGTGAAGACGGCGCGCAGGCCTACGGCGGCGCCTTCGCGGAGGAGGCGCAGGACGGAGTCGATGAGGCGGCCGTAGTCGTAGTTCTCGAAGGCGGCGACGAAGCCCTCCCAGCGATCCAGCATGAGGAGCATCCAGGGCAGGCGTTCGGTCGGGGCTACGGCGGTGCGTTGTTCGGCCAAGGAGGAGAAGCCGGTCACGGCGAGGATCTGCTGGCGGCGGCCGACCTCGGCGTGGAGGCGCGCCAGGAGGCGTTCTACGCGTTCCGGCTGGTCGCGGGCGACGACGGCGCCGCAGTGCGGGAGGGCGACCAGGGGGAGGAGCGCGTTCGCGCCGCAGTCGATTGCGTACAGGTGGACGTCGGCGGGCCCACCGGTCGAGGCGAGGGAGCCCGCGAGCGTTCGGAGGGCGGTGGAGCGGCCGGAGCGGGCCGCGCCCGCGACGTACAGGTGGCCGCCGTGCACGAGGTCGAGTGCGAGGACGGAGCGGGACTGAGCGGACGGCAGGTCGGTCAGGCCGTACGCGAGCGGTGGCACGTCGTCGTGGTCGGTGAAGATCGCGGGAAGGTCTTCGAGGGTGACGCGGGACGGCAGCGGCTCGAGCCAGGGCGGTGGCTGGTCGTCGAGGCCGGCGCGGTCGGCGGCCTCACGGATCGCGGCGACGAGTGCCTTGAGGTCGGTGACGGTCGTGGCCTCGTCCTCGGCGGCCTCACTCAAGGAAAGCGGTCGGCCGAGGCTCGGCCAGGGCAGTGGGACGACCTCGGCGGGGACCGCCGTGTGGGCGCCGGGGCGGCGGCCGCCGATCCGGGCCGACTGGACGGCTTGCGGAGCGGCGGCGCCGGACCGTACGTAGCAGCGGCCGGGTGTGGACTTGGAGATCCGGGCGGCGGACGGGTCGTCGATGACGTCGGCGGAGTGCTCGGGGCTGGTGACGCGCAGGGCGATCCGCAGGTTGGTGTTGGCGCGGATGTCGGCGGTGACGACCCCGGCGGGGCGCTGGGTGGCGAGCAGGAGGTGGACGCCGAGGGAACGGCCGCGGCGGCCGATGTCGACGAGGCCGTCGACGAAGTCGGGCAGGTCTTCGGCCATCGTGGCGAACTCGTCGATGACGAGGACGAGGCGCGGCATCCGGGACGCCGCGCGGGGGTCGCCGTCGTCGTACAGCTCGTAGTAGTCCTCGATGTCCTTGGCCCCGGCGTGCAGCAGGATCTCCTCGCGCCGTCGCAGCTCGGCGCCGAGGGACTCCAGGGCGCGTTCGGTGAGGTGGCCGTCGAGGTCGGTGACCATGCCGGCGACGTGCGGTAGTGACGCGCAGTCCTTGAACGCCGCGCCGCCCTTGTAGTCGATCAGCACGAACGTCATCTCGTCGGGGCGGTTCGCCACCGCGAGTGACGCGATGACGGTCTGCAACAGCTCCGACTTGCCCGCGCCCGTTGTACCGGCGATGAGGCCGTGCGGGCCGTCGACGCTCAGGTCGACGGTGAACACTCCGTCGGCGGACAGGCCGACCGGCGCGGTGGTCGTACGGCCGCCGGCCGCCCAGATCGCCTGGACGTGGGCGGCGGTGGGCGTCGGCATGCCGAGGATCTCGAGCAGGCGGGCCTCGCGCGGGACCATCGACTCGGCGTCGTCGCGGGACACGTCGCGTACGGGGGCGAGGGCGCGGGCCATGCGGTCGCACCAGCCGGTGGACACCTGGTCGGCCAGGATCGGGCCGATGGAGTCGAGTCCGTGGCCGCGCAGCCGTACGTGATCGGGGCGGTCCCAGTCCCAGACGGCGACGGCGGTGCACTCCTCCGGCAGGAGGCGCTCGTCGTCGTCGACGCAGATGGCGTGCAGTCCGACCATGGGCCCGCCGGACAGCACCTGGGGCATGCCGGGCACCCGGCGCAACTGCCGCGCGCCGTCCATGACCAGGAGGATGTCGTACGGGCCGGAGCCCTGGGCGGTGCCGCCGAGCAGCCCGCTCGAGGAGCCGTCGGCGGCGCGGCGGCGTTCGGTGATGCGGATCGCGAGTTCGGTGATGCGCCGGGCGACAGACTCGGGATCGGCGCCGATGAGGGCGACGCACTCCTCGCCTTCGCGGGGGGTGGAGTGGGGCAGCCAGCGCACCCAGTTCCAGTGCTCGGCGCCGTCCGGGTCCGACGACAGGACGACGATCGCCAGGTCGCGGGGGCTGTGCAGGGCGGCGGCCTGGGCGACCAGCCAGCGGGCGAGGGCGCGGGAGCGGTCGCGCGGTCCGGCCAGCCCGATCACGCCGAGGTCGGCGAGCGGCAGCGTGACCGGGACGGTGCGCGCGACGGGCGGCTCGGGCATGACGGGCTCGGTGTCGCCGCCGCGGCCCGGGGTGAGCTCGATGCGGGCGGGCAGGTCGGCCACGCCGACGCGCAGGTGCAGCGCGTCGGCGTCGGTGCGGCGGCGTTCCCAGAGCCGCCGCCGGGGGCCGGTGGCGGTCAGCAGCACCTCGGCCGGGTCGGGCGCGAGGGCGCGGCGGTCGTCCTCGTCGGCGCGCCGCAGGGCTTCCAGGGTCTCGTCGAACTCTGCCTTGGCGTGCCGGTAGTCCTTCATCGCCTTCTTGTAGGACCTGCGGCCGTACAGCCGGTCGCCGATCCACTCGCCGACCTGGATGACGGGGTACGCCAGGGCCATCAGCACCCAGTACCACTGACCGGTGACCACGGCCATGACGACGCCGGTCGCGGCGAACAGCAGGGATCCGAGCAGGCGAAGCCGTTCCCGCCGGCTCGGCGGCGGCTGCTGCGGGACCTCGAGCGCGGAGCGCCGCTCGGGCGGCAGCAGGCGCGGCGGCCGGTTGTAGGCGAGCCCGCCGTCCTCGAGGGGCGACAGGTGCGCGTCCGGGGCGGTGGACGGGACGTACGTCAGCACGGACGAGCCGACCATGAGGACTCCGCCAGGCGGCCACTCGACCGTGCCGTCGAGGGCGTGGCCGCTCACGGTGACGCGGTGCGACTCGACCGTGATCAGCAGGGCGTGCGGGGGCACGGACGGGTCGCCGAGGCGTACGTCCACGTCGGGACCGCTGCCGACGGTGGTCTCGCCGATACCGATGCGGTGCACCGCGCCGGAGGCGGGGCCGCCGGTCACGCGGATCTCGGCGCTCCCGGTGGGCTCGGTCAGGACGGTCGCGACGGCGTCGGCCGGGTCGAGGGCCACGAGCGCGCCGTCGCGCAGCATCCGCGCGGCGGGCGTGGCCGGGTCGAGCATGCGCCCGCCCGCCCAGAGAGGCGGCGCGGATTCCGTTACCCAGCGTGCGCTTGGTAGGTGAACGACTTCCGCGAGGGCCTCTTTGACCGGCTCGGTGTTCAGCGCCGTAATAAGTGATCTCGCAACGGTTTCTACCGTCATATCGGAATCACCGTTGATCACGACGTCACGGGGACCGTGATCGGTCATCACCGTGAGCGAGATTCGCATTACCCCTCCGGATTCGCCGTCTGCCGGACCAGGATAGAGAGGGTGCCGGGGTCTCTCCAGCGGGTCAGGCCGAGTGAGCGCTTGATCGCCTTACTAGTTGGTGACATCCGTGACCGAAACAATCTGTCGTTGCCGCATTGACGCCAGGCGGTAAGGGCGGAACGATGGTTCGCCGCGTACCCGTCAACGCCGACAGTCCGCAATCCCCCGAATTGGCGGAGCAGCCAGTGACGACGAGCAGTGATCGCAAGAGCGTCGCCGACACCTCCGGGCGGCCGTCGCTCGCAGTGGCGGCCGGCCACCGGATTCCCGTACCACCCCGGGAGCGCAAGCCGGCGATGGCGGCGCTGGCCGTCCTGCTCATCGTCGGAGGTGCGCTGGTCAGCGCCTATCTGGTGATGGCCAGCGGGCAGCGGGTCCCGGTCATCCGGGTCGCCCAGCCGGTGGCGGCGGGCCAGCGGATCCCGGCGTCCGCGCTGGAGGAGGTTCAGGTCTCGGCGACCGGCGGCCTCGACTACATCCCGTGGCGGGACCGCGCGAGGGTCACCGAGACGTACGCGACCGTCACCCTCGTCAAGGGCTCGCTGCTGACCAACGGGATGATCAGCACCGGCGCCTCGGCGGCCAAGGGCACCGTCGTCGTCGGGCTGGCCCTCAAGCCCGGGCAGCTTCCGGCGGGCGGCCTGCACCCGGGCGACCGCGTGGCGGTGTACTCCGTGGCGGTGCAGGGACAGACCGGCATCCAGGCCGGCGCCGTCCTCGCGCCCGCGGCGATGGTGTACGACGTCGCCGAGCCCGGCCAGAACGACGTCCAGAGCGACCAGGTCCAGGTGTCGGTGACCGTGCCCACCGACGAGGCGCCGCTCGTGACCCAGGCCGCGTCGGCGGGCGCGGTGGCGGTCGCCGTCCTCGCGCCCGGCGAGCAGGCGTCGGGAAAGCGGGCGCGGTCCACCGCCCCGCAGACGGCCGTCCCCCCGACGCCGCAGCAGTCGACGACGGAGCAGCAGCCGACCGGGCGCGAGCCGACCCCTCAGCACACCTCACGCCGGCCCACGGCGGGCACCTCGCACGGCGGCTCGACGGGCAAGCCCTGATGGCGCTCATCGTCCTGGCGGCGGACAAGGGAGCTCCGGGAGTCACGACCGCCGCCGTCGCGATCGCGGCGGTCTGGCCGCGTCCGGTGCTGCTGGCCGAGTGCGACCAGGCGGGCGGCGACCTGGTCTACCGGCTGCCCGGCGAGGACGGCGGCATGCTGAACCCCGCGCGCGGCATGCTGAGTCTGGCCGCCACCGCGCGGCGCGGGCTGCGCGCCGAGCAGATCTGGGAGCACACGCAGCGGCTCGTCGGTGGCCTGGACGTGCTCGTCGGCCTCACCAACGCCGAGCAGGCGCAGGGGCTCACCTGGCTGTGGGGGCCCCTCGGCCGCGCGTTCGCGGACCTCACCGTCCCCGGGTCTCCCGGGGACGTACGGGACACGGCTCCACCGGTCAACGGCGGTCCGCCCGCCACCACCCCGCCCGCGCCCGCGGTCGACGTGGTCGCCGACTGCGGGCGGCTGGGCGCCGGATCGGTCACGACCGATCTGCTCCGCGAGGCGTCCACCATCGTCCTGTTCACCCGCGCCACCCTTGAACACGTCGCTCACCTGCGTGAACGCATTAATTCCCTCGCATCGGAACTCGGTGGCCACGCTGCGCCGCCGATCGGTGTGGTCGTCGTGGCCGATCCCCGCGAATACCGCACCTCACTCACCGAGGTCGGCCGGATCATTTCCAATGCCAAATTGCCCGCGAGCGTTCTGGGGGGTTTCGCGCTGGATCCCAAGGGTGCTGAAATGCTGAGGGGGCGATGGGGCGGAAGGCTTGACAGATCACTGTTGATTCGTTCGGCCCGGCAGATCGCGGGCGGGCTCGCCGCGCGGGCCGCGGGCGGCCCGGAGACGGGCCGCGAGGGGCAGGGAGCGGCTAGTGGATCACAGTCTCGTTAAGCGACTGCGGCAGGAGGTGGGCGGGCGGCTCGCCGACCAGCGCCGCCTCGACGCCGCCAACGGCATCGCGCCCATGAGCTCGGAGGACGAGCGGCAGTTCGCCCGCGCCCTGATCGGGCAGGTCCTCGAGGAGTACGCCCGGTCGGAGATCGGCGCCGGTCGCCGCCCGCCGAACGCCGAAGAGGAGGAGCAGCTCGCGGCCGGCGTGCACGCCGCCCTGTTCGGTGTCGGCCGGCTCCAGCCGCTGCTCGAGGACCCCGAGATCGAGAACATCGACGTCAACGGCTGTGACCGGGTGTTCATCGGATACGCCGACGGCCGGGAGGCCATGGGCGAACCGGTCGCCGAGTCCGACGAGGAGCTCGTCGAGCTGATCCAGATCCTGGCGGCCTACAGCGGGCTGTCCAGCCGGCCGTTCGACTCCGCCAACCCGCAGCTGGACCTGCGGCTTCCCGACGGGTCCCGGCTGTCCGCCGTCATGGACGTCACCGTACGGCCCGCGCTGTCGATCCGCCGGGCCCGGCTGGGCAAGGTGTTCCTGTCCGACCTGGTGGGCAACGGCACGCTCAGCACCGAGATGGGCCTGTTCCTGCACGCGGCGGTCGCGGCCCGGAAGAACATCATGATCGCCGGGGCGACCAACGCCGGGAAGACGACCCTCCTGCGGGCCATCGCCAACGAGATCCCGACGAACGAACGCCTCATCACCGTCGAACGCGCGCTGGAGCTCGGCCTCGACCACTTTCCCGAGCTGCACCCCAACGCCGTCGCGCTCGAGGAGCGGCTGCCGAACTCCGAGGGCCAGGGCACGATCACCATGGCCGAGCTCGTCCGCCGCTCGCTGCGCATGAACCCCTCCCGCGTGATCGTCGGTGAGGTGCTCGGCGACGAGATCGTCACGATGCTCAACGCGATGACGCAGGGCAACGACGGCTCGCTGTCCACGATCCACGCCAACTCCTCGTGGGAGGTGTTCAACCGGATCGCGACGTACGCCCTGCAGTCCGACGAGCGGCTGCCGATCGAGGCCACGCACATGCTGATCGCAGGTGCCATCGACTTCGTCATCTTCATCGAGAAGCGCAACGACTACGTCCACGGCGGGCGGCTGCGCCGCTTCGTCTCCAGCATCCGTGAGGTCACCGGCTGCGACGGCCGGGTCCTGTCCAGCGAGATCTTCGAACCGGGCCCGGACGGCACCGCCGTGCCCGCCGCACCCATCGCCTGCGCCCAGGAGCTCGTGCCCTTCGGCTACGACCCGGCCCTCGGGGTCTCCTGGTGACGGGCGGTCTCGCCGACGTCGCCACGCTTCCGGCGATCCTCGCGGGCGCGATGATCGGAGGCGGCGTCTTCCTGCTCGTCGTCGCGATACGCGGCGTGCGGCCCCACCCGGGCCGGCCGTCCGGACGCAGCCGCGAGGAGCTCGTCCGTACGCTCAGCACGCGTACGGCGCTGGCGGTCATCGCCGGCGTCGCCACCCTGATCGTCACCCGGTGGCCGGTCGCCGCGCTCGGCAGCGGCCTGCTCGTCCTCGGCTGGAACACCATCGGCGGTGGCGCCGCCGAGGAGCGCCGTGCGATGGCCCGGCTCGAGGCGCTCGCCGCCTGGACCGAGTCACTGCGCGACACCATCGCCGGCGCCGTCGGTCTCGAGCAGGCCATCCCGTCGTCCCTGCGGGCCGTTGCTCCGGTGCTGGAGCCGCACGTACGGACCCTCGTCGACCGGCTCCACACCCGTGTCCCGCTCGCCGACGCGCTCCGCGGGTTCGGTGACGAGCTGAACGACCCGTCCGCCGACCTCGTGGTCGCCGCGCTCATCCTCAACGCGCGGCTGCGCGGCCCCGGCCTGCGCGACATGCTCGGGGCGCTCTCGACGTCCGCCCGCGCCGAGCTCGACATGCGCCGCCGCGTCGAGGCGAACCGCCGCACCACACGCCGCAGCGTCCAGATCGTCGTCGGCGTCTCGGTCGGCACGGCGCTGCTGCTGGCCGTCTTCAACCGGTCCTACGTGAAGATGTACGACTCATTCGTCGGCCAGCTCGTACTCACCGTGGTCGTCGGGCTGTTCGCCGCCGGATTCGTCTGGCTGCGCAGGCTCGCCAAGTACGAGATGCCGCAGCGCTTCCTCGGCGGGTCCGACACCGACCGGCCCGGCGTGCCCGGCGAGGTGCCCGAGACGGTCGCCCGCTGGCAGGGCCGTACCGGGACCGGCCCCAACCCCACGGTCAAGGGAGGCACCCGATGACCATCGCGCTGCTGGCCGGAGCGTTCTTCGGGCTGGGCGGATACCTCCTGTTCCGCGCCCTGTTCCCGCCACGGCCGGGCCTGGCCGCACGCCTCGCGGCCTTCGACGCCGCCCGCCGGCGCAGGGAGACGAAGCCCGAGCGCAGCGCGTCCGGCGACTCGGGCCGCTTCCCCGGGCTGCGCGCCCAGGTCGGCCGCTCCCTGGCGGCCTTCTACGAGGCCCGGGGATGGCAACAGCGCTCGGCCCGCGCGGACCTCGCCCTGCTGGACCGGTCGTTCGAGGCGTTCCTCGCCACGAAGTTCCTGCTGTCCGCGGCGGCGATCGTGTTCATCCCGATCCTCGTCGGCTACTTCGCCGTCCTGGGCCTGCGGGTCGCGGTGGCCGTGCCGGTGTGGGTGGGCCTGCTGTTCGCCCTCATCTTCTTCCTGCTGCCCGATCTTCAGCTGCGCCAGGAGGCGGCGGCGCGGCGCCGGGACTTCCGGCACGCCGTCAGCGCCTTCCTCGACCTCGTCGCGATGAACCTCGCGGGCGGGCGCGGCGTCCCCGAGGCCCTCACGACCGCGGCGAACGTCGGCGACGGCTGGACCATGCGCCGCATCCGCGACGCCCTGTCCAACGCCCGCATCACCGGCATCACGCCCTGGCAGGCACTCGGCCGGCTGGGCGAGGAGGTCAGCGTCGACGAGCTCCGCGACCTGGCCGCCGCACTGGCCCTGGTCGCCGACGACGGAGCGAAGGTGCGCCAGTCGCTCTCCGCCCGCGCGGCGAGCATGCGCAGCCGCGAACTGTCGGACGTCGAGGGCCGCGCCGGTGAACGCTCCCAGTCCATGCTCGTCGCGCAGCTCCTGCTGTGCGCCGGCTTCCTGATCTTCCTGGCCTATCCGGCGGTGATGCGGGTGATGGCCGCGTGACGTCGATCTCCACAAATCCCCCGCTGTGCGCAAGGAGTGCCATGCAGTCGCTCAATCCGATGAACGATCCCTTTGTCGCCTACGTCTGGTCGTCGGTGCAGCTGCGCATCCAGCGGCTCCGCGACGACACCGAGCGCTCCCGCGGGGCCTCGGCGATCGAGTGGGCGATCATCACCGGCCTCCTGGCGATGATCGCGCTCGGCGTCGGCGTCGTCATCTACCGCAAGGTCCGGTCCGCCGCGAACGACATCAAGACCAAGTGACCACCCGATGGACAGGCGGACGGATCGTGGCGCGAGCACGCTGGAGCTCGCGCTGCTGACCCCGGTCCTCCTGCTCGTCATCCTGCTGGTGGTCCAGTTCGCGATGGTCTACCACGCCCGGCACGTGGCGCTCGCCGCCGCGCAGTCGGGCGCCCGGGTGGCGCGCGAGAGCGGGAGCGGCGACTGGAAGGGGGAGTCGGAGGCGAAGGCGCGCGAGTACGTCCAGCAGATCGGCCCGGAACTGCTGAGCGGCGTCACGCCCCAGGCCGGCGGCGACCAGAACCAACGCTGGGTCGTCGTCACCGGTACGGCCGTGCGCGTCGTGCCGTTCCTCACCTTCCACGTCAGCCAGCGCTCGGGCGGACCGATCGAGTGCTACCGGCCCGACGTCGGCACCGGTGCCGCCTGCGGGGACCAGCCGCGCCCATGAGCACCCATGTGACGACGACGCCGCGACCGCGGTCGACCACCGGCACGGCAGAGGCCTCGCGCGGGGACGCGGGCACGATGTCGCTGGAGCTCGTGCTGCTGACGCCGATCCTTGTCGCGTTCATGATGCTGATGGTCGGGCTCGGCCGGATCGTGGAGGCACAGAGCCAGGTCGACGGCGCCGCCCGTGACGCGGCGCGGGCCGCGTCGGTCGCCCGTGACCGTGGGAGCGCGCGGGTCGACGCGGACAACGCGGCGAAGGCGACCATGAGCGGGAACAAGTGGTGCCAGGGCGGGCCGCAGGTCGACCCCGACTTCCGTGACTGGCGTCAGGGCGGCCAGGTCTCCGTCACGGTGCGGTGCGACATCGACCTGGGCGGCCTGTCGCTGATCGGCCTGTCCGCCTCGAAGACCATGGTCGGTACGGCGACGGCTCCCCTCGACACGCTCCGGAGGATCGATTGACCCGGTGGCGTAGGGCGGTGGACGAGGGCCGCGACCGGGGGACGGTCGCGATGTTCACCACGATCTTCGCCCTCTTCGTCATCGTGCTGGCCGGCCTGGTCGTCGACGGCGGCCTGGCGATCCACGCCCGCCAGCGCGCCGCGGACATCGCCGAGCAGGGTGCCCTCGCCGCCGCCGACGAGGTGGACCAGGGCGTCCTGCGGCAGACCGGCGAGGCGCGGATCACCGACCCGCGCGCGGCCTGCGCCCGCGCCGAACGCCTCGTGGCCACCTATCCCGAGGTGACGGGCCGGGCCAAGTGCCAGATCGAGGGCGGCCGGACCGCACGGGTCGTCGTGCAGATCAAGGTCCGGCTTCAACTGCTCGCGATCGTCCCCGGCTTCAGCGACTTCACGATGACGTCCGCGGCGACCGCTCACCCTCAGGAGGGGATCTGATGAGAAGGGTGCGCGACCGATGAGCGAGCGAAGCATGAGCACAGCGCCCCTGGTCAAGGAGGGCGCATGAGCGCCATACGGCGGCAGCCCGCGCGGATCGACCGCGGACGAGGGCCCGGTGACGTGGTCGTCGGCGTGCTCGCGCTCGCCGCCATCGCCGCGCTTCTCGCCGGCGTCCCGTTCGCGCTGCTCACCTTCTTCGGCTCGCCGATTCCGAGCCGGATGCCGTCGATGGAGACGTTCACGCAGCGCCTGGACACCACCGCGCTGATGCGCATCCTCGTCCTCGTCGTGTGGCTGGCGTGGGTGCAACTGGCCGCCTGCGTGATCGTGGAGGTGTACGCCGGGATCCGCGGGGTGGGCGTGCCGGCCCGGGTGCCGTTCGCCGGCGGCCCGCAGGCGGTCGCGCATCGGCTCGTCGTCGCCGCGCTGCTGCTGTTCACCGCGACGACCGTCGTCGTACCGGCGTTGACCGCGCCTCGCGCGACGCACGTCCAGGTCAAGGACCCGCCGCCGCGCCAGCAGCCGCGCCCGGCCGAACGCCCCGAAGCCGTCACCCGGCAGGCGCCGGAGCCGGACTCCGACGCGCCCGCCCCCATGGAGCACAACGCCGTCCGCAAGATCTACCGGGTCCGCCCCCCGGAGGGACGGCACCACGAGAGCCTCTGGGAGATCGCCGAGAAGTGCCTCGGCGACGGCCGCCGCTACCGCGAGATCTACACGCTGAACAAGGGCAAGCTGCAGCCGGACGGCACCCGGCTGACCATGGCGAGCCTGATCCGCCCGGGCTGGGTGCTCGACATGCCCGCCGACGCCACGCACGTGGAGGTCGTCCACCGGGGCCCGCACGACGGGCAGCACGAGCACGGGGTGCCGCACTCGGAGGTCCCCGGCGGGGTCCATCACCACGGCTCCGTCAACACCGAGAAGCAGGCGATCGAGGCAGCCCGGCGGGCGGCGCGCGAGGAGGCGCGGGAGGAGCACGCGAAGCAGGAGGGCCGTCAGGGCACCGGCTCGCAGAACGGACACGGCACCGGCTCCCAGGAGGGCGGTCAGGGTCCCGGCAGCCCCGGCCAGGAGACCGGTCGCCCACCGGCCGCACCCGCGCCGCACCCGACGGGCACGGCACCGTCCGCGCGGCCGCCCGCCCACGCGTCACCGCCCGCCCACGCGTCGCCGCGCGCCGAGCGGCCGGCCCCCGCCCACCCCGAGTCACCGCGGCAGCCGTCGCAGTCCCCCGCCGAGCGGCCCTCGCACCTGCCGGCGTTCGGGTGGCCCGAGGAACTGGCGGTGGCATCGCTGCTCGCCGCCGGGCTGCTCGCCGTGCTCGGCCGGCGGCGGCGCGAGCAGCTGTGGCGGCGGGCGTTCGGCACCAGGATCGCCCGGCCGGACGGGGAGGCCGCGCTCGCCGAGCAGGCGCTGCGCATCGGCGCGGACACCGACGCCACGCGCCTCCTCGACCTCGGCCTGCGGCAGATGTCGAAGGCCCTCGCCGCGGAAGGGCGCACGCTGCCCACCGTGTACGGGGTGCACCTCGGTACCGACAGCCTCGACCTGTGGATCGCCCCCGCCGACCGCAACCCGCCCGCGCCGTGGGAGGAGTACGACAACGGGCAGGTCTGGCGGCTGAACGCCGGCGCCCTCGACGGGCTGCCCACCGCGGACCTCGCGGACGTCCTCGCGCCGTACCCGGGACTGGTCTCGATCGGCACGAACGACACCGGCCGGATCCTCGTCGACCTGGAGACCGCGCACGGCCTGATCTCCCTGCACGGCCCGGACGAGATCCGCCGCGCCGCGCTCGCCGCCGTGGCGGTCGAGCTGGCGACGAACCGCTGGTCCGACCATATGCGGATCACGCTGGTCGGCTTCGGCGAGGAGCTGTCGCTGATCGCCCCGGATCGCATCCGCGCCGTCGCCACGCTCGCCGAGGCGCTGCCGGAACTGGAGAGCCGCACCGAGGAGGTGCGGCAGGCCCTGGCGGCCTCGGGCGCGGACTCCGTTCTCACCGGCCGCTGCCGCGGCGTGTTCGGCGAGGCGTGGATGCCGCACTACCTGATCATGGCCGACCCGCCGACGCCCGAGGAGGCCGAGCGCCTGGTCGCCCTGGCCCGTACCGGCCAGCGGATGGCGGCCGGGTACCTCGTCGCGGGCGAGACGCCGGGTGCGACGTGGACCTGGGACGTCACACCCGACGGGCGGCTCCGCGCCGGGGTCCTCGGGTTCGACGTCGAGGCGCAGCTCGTCCCCGAGCAGCACTATCGGGCGGTCGTCGAGCTGTTCCGTACCGCCGGGCGGGTGGAAGGCGTCCCGTACGGCGGCATCGACGCGGAGCCGGCCGTGCCGCCCGCGATGGGAGAGACCCGGCCGACGGTCGACATCCGGCTCCTGGGCCCCGTAGAGGTGGACGCGCCCGGCGTCGTGGAGGAGAGCCGCCGGGCGCTGTGCACCGAGGCCCTGGTCTACCTGGCGACGCATCCCGAAGGCGTGCACCCGACCGTGCTGGGCGGCGCGGTGTGGCCGCGCGGTGTGGCCGCGCCGGTGCGCGACGCGACGGTCGCCCGCGTCGCCGACTGGCTCGGATTCGACTCACGCGGCCGCCCCAACCTGTACCACGACGAGCGCGGCCGGATCCGGCTCGGATCGGAGGTCCGGGTCGACTGGGAGATGTTCCGCTGGCTCGTCTGGCGGTCGGCCGCCGAACCCGTCTCCGAGACGGCCTACCTGACGTACGCCCTCGACCTCGTACGCGGCCCGCTCATGGACGGTCGCCCGCGCGGCCGGTACGGCTGGCTGGCGGCCGAGGACCTGGAGTACGAGGCGACCGCGCGCATCGCGGACGTCGCGCACCGGCTCGTCCTCATGCGACTCGACGACGGCGACGCCCGGGGCGCGGTGTCCGCGGCCCGTGCCGGACTGCGGCTCGCGGTGGACGACGAGGGCCTGTGGCGTGATCTTCTGCGCGCCACCCACGCGACCGGCGACCACGCCGCGGTCCGCGGCGTCGTGGAAGAGCTGAGCGAACGTGTCAGCGCCGACCCGTTCGCCGCCCAGATGCAGCCCGAGACCGAGGCCCTGGTCGAGGAACTGGTCCCCCAGTGGCGCAGCGTCGCCGAGGGAGCCGGCTGAGCACGTCACACGGGCTGTGCGCTACCGGTAGATGCCGGTGTGCCCGAGCGAGAACCGGCCGGGTTGCGGGAAGACGCACAGCCCGTGCGGGGACGGACCGGCCGGGAGACGGTGGAGGATCCGCCCGGTCCGCGTGGACACGGCGAAGACCATGTCGGCCGCCCCGGCGGACAGCCAAAGCACCCGGCCGTCCGCCGACACCCCGCCCATGTCGGGCGCTGCCGGGACGCGCCAGCGGCCCACCACGCGGCGCTCGGCGAACGAGATCAGGGAGACGGCCCCCGTCCCGGTGACATAGAGGGTCGTGGCGTCCCGGCTGGGGGAGAGCCCGTCCGCGCCGCGTCCGGTGGCGATGAAGCCGTCCGTGCGCAAGCGTTGGGCGTCGACCAGCCACACGCCGCCGCGACCGGCGTCGGCGACGTAGAACGTCGCGCCGTCCGGAGACAGGCGGACGTCCCGCGGTCGCGATCCGGCCGCGAGCCGGAGCGTGCCCGTGACCCGGTGCCGGATCAGGTCGACGCGGACGAGCCACCCCGATCCGGAACATCCCACGAGCAGCGTGGACCCGTCGGCGGACAGGTCGGCGCCGGCCGGGTCGGGGCAGGGCAGGCGGACGGCCGACCGGAGCCGCATGGTCCGCGGGTCGCGGAGTTGGAGACGTCCCGGCCGCGCGCCCAGCACGAGGGCGTCCCGGCCGTCGAGGGTGAAGTAGAGGTCCACGGGGTTCGCGACGGGCACAGTACGGCCGAGGCCGCCGGTCCGCGGGTCGATCGGCACGAGCCCCGCCGCCTCGGTGACCCACAGCGTCCGCAGATTCCAGGACGGGACGACCTGCCGTGGCGCGCGGCCGACCGGGAGGCGGTGGAGCAGGCGGTACGTGCGGGCGTCGATGACGTCGATCACCGCGCCGCCGGCGACCGGGACGTACAGCCGGGGCGGCAGGCGCCGGGCAACGGGGCCGAGCATGCCCGCCTGGGTCGCGGCGTAGACGCCGGTGCGCCGGTCGGACGCGCTACGCCGGTCCAGCGAAGGCGAGGGTGTGACACGAGGCCGGATGTACGGCGCGGGCCCGCCGAGCGCCAGCACGGGGGAGTCACGCCCCGGCCGCCCGCGGAAGGGCACCGGCGACCGGCACCCGCCGAGGATCGCGCATCCGACGGCCAGAACCACGGCGACCACGATCCGGCCGCGCGCCGCCGGTCTACACCCCTCCATAGCTGCCCGACTGTAACCGGTTGAGGGCGGATCGTGAGCGGATAATCACGAAGAGGTTGCCATCGGCTCGAACGAGCATGCGCACCCAGCCCGGCATGGACGCACACCGCTACAGGAGGGGAAGAAGATGAGCTTTCGCCACTACCTGGTGTCCGGCCCTCCGTTCCCGGACGACTTCGACGACCTCATCGAGCGCGGCATGGACGATGGACGCGATGTCTCGTTCCTCTTTGAGGAATGAGGTGTCCTGTCGGAGCGCCGTGTTCGCCTGAGACGGCGTTGGACCGTTTACGGGAGGGTGCTGGTGCGCCAGGCGCCGGGGCCGTGCGGGAGGGGACGGCGGAGCTGCCGGGAACGGTCCGCCCACGCGGACCGGCGGGGCGGGGGTGTCGCTCCGGCGGCCTCGGCGGCCCGGGCGCGGGCGGTCAGCACCGCGACCAGCGCGGCGATCTCCTCCGGTGACGCGTCGCCGCGCACCACCTGCAGGAAGGGGCGCTCGCTCATGGATCCTCTCCTACAGCGGGATGTTGCCGTGCTTCTTGGGCGGCAGGGTCTTGCGCTTGTCGCGCAGCGCGCGGAGCGCCTTGACGACCTGGCTCCGCGTCTCGGACGGCTTGATCACGGCGTCGACGTAGCCCCGGGAGGCGGCGATGTAGGGGTTGGCGAGGGTGTCCTCGTAGTCGGTGATGAGCTCGGCCCGCCGGGTGTCCGGGTCCTCGGCGGCGGCCAGCTCGCGGCGGTAGAGGATGTTGACCGCGCCCTGCGCGCCCATGACGGCGATCTGTGCCGTCGGCCAGGCCAGGTTGATGTCCGCGCCGAGGTGCTTGGACCCCATGACGTCGTACGCGCCGCCGTACGCCTTGCGGGTGATCACCGTGACGAGCGGCACGGTGGCCTCGGCGTAGGCGTACAGGAGTTTGGCGCCGTGCCGGATGATGCCGTTCCACTCCTGGTCGGTGCCGGGCAGGAAGCCGGGCACGTCGACGAAGGTCAGCACCGGCACGTTGAACGCGTCGCAGGTGCGGACGAACCGCGCGGCCTTCTCGGACGCCTCGATGTCCAGCGTGCCGGCGAAGTGCATCGGCTGGTTGGCCACGATCCCGACCGGCCGGCCCTCGACGCGGCCGAACCCGCAGACGATATTCGGCGCGAACAGTGCGTGGACCTCGAGGAACTCCCCGTCGTCGAGGACGTGCTCGATGACGGTGTGCATGTCGTACGGCTGGTTCGGCGAGTCGGGGATCAGCGTGTCGAGCTCGAGGTCCTCGTCGGTGATCTCCGGCGGCGCCGGGGTGTCGTACGCCGGCGGGTCGGACAGGTTGTTCGACGGCAGGTAGGACAGCAGCGTCTTGACGTACTCGACGGCGTCCTGCTCGTCGGAGGCCTGGTAGTGCGCGACGCCGGACTTGGTGTTGTGAGTGTGCGCGCCGCCGAGGTCCTCGAAGGTCACCTCCTCGCCGGTGACCGTCTTGATGACGTCCGGTCCGGTGATGAACATGTGCGAGGTCTGGTCGACCATGACGATGAAGTCGGTCAGGGCGGGGGAGTAGACCGCGCCGCCCGCGCAGGGGCCCATGACGAGGGAGATCTGCGGGATCACGCCGGACGCGTGGGTGTTGCGCTTGAAGATCTCGGCGTACAGGCCGAGGGCGACCACGCCCTCCTGGATGCGGGCGCCGCCGGAGTCGTTGATGCCGATGACCGGGCAGCCGGTCTTCAGCGCGTGGTCCATGACCTTGACGATCTTCTCGCCGAACACCTCGCCGAGCGAGCCGCCGGCGACCGTGAAGTCCTGCGAGAAGATCGCGACCGGGCGGCCGTCGACCGTGCCGTGGCCGGTGACTACGCCGTCGCCGTACGGGCGGTTCTTCTCGACGCCGAAGCCGTGCGCGCGGTGCTGTGCCAGCTCGTCGAACTCGACGAACGACCCCTCGTCGAGGAACGCGTCGATTCGCTCGCGGGCGGTCATCTTGCCCTTGGCGTGCTGCTTCTCGACCGCGCGCGCGGAGCCGGCGTGGACGGCCTCGTACCGGCGGCGCTCCAGATCGGCGATCTTGCCCGCAGTGGTGTGGATGTCGATCTCGTCCGCGGGCAGGGGCTCGGGCGCTTGCGTGGCCATGAACGCCAGGGTAGCCAGCCCGCCGATCGCGGTTCCACGAGGGGCACGATCTCCGTGGGATCTCAGGGAGCGAGACGGGACTCTGACCACCTCATGTGGACGAACTACCCTGAGCTGCGTGTCGACTCGAAACTCCGCTCGGCAGGAGATGCCCGAGCCACTGCGCCGTGACGTCCGGCTGCTCGGTTCCCTCCTGGGGAACGTCCTCGTCGAGTACGGCGGGCAGGGCCTGCTCGACGACGTGGAGGCCCTGCGGCATGCGGTGATCGCCGCCCGCCGCGGTGAGACGTCCGTGGACGACGTCGCCGCGATCGTCGGCGGCTGGCCGCTCGACCGCGCGGAGCTCGTCGCCCGGGCGTTCACCGTCTACTTCCACCTGACGAACCTCGCCGAGGAGCACCAGCGGATCCGCACGCTCCGGGAGCGGGACACCGGCGAGACGCCGCAGCGCGAGTCCGTCGCCTCCGCCGTGGCCGAGATCGGCGCGGACCGCGTCCGCGAGCTGCTGGAGGACCTGGAGTTCCACCCGGTGCTGACCGCGCACCCGACGGAGGCGCGCCGCCGGGCGGTCGTCACCGCGATCCTGCGGATCAGCGCCCTCCTGAGGGACCTGCACGACCCGCGCGCGGGCAGCGGTGAGCGCGACGAGATCACCCGCCGGCTCGTCGAGGAGATCGACCTGCTGTGGCGCACCTCGCAGCTGCGCCGGACGAAGCCGGACCCGCTCGACGAGGTCCGCACCGCCATGGCGATCTTCGACGAGACGATCTTCCGGGTCGTCCCGGCGATCTACCGCTCGCTCGACGCGGCCCTGGCGCCCGGCACCGGCGAGCGGCCGCCGCTGGCCCGGCCGTTCGTGCGCTACGGCAGCTGGATCGGCGGCGACCGCGACGGCAACCCGTACGTCACCGCCCAGATCACCCGCGAGGCGATCGGCATCCAGGCCGACCACATCCTGCGCGCGCTGGCCAACGCCTGCACCCGGATCGGCCGCACGCTGACCGTGCACGAGACGACCACCCCGCCGTCGCAGGCGCTCACGGGCGCGCTCGCCGCCGCCCGCGCCGCCCAGCCCGACCTCGTCACCGAGGTCGGCAAGCGTTCGCCGGGCGAACCGCACCGGCAGTTCCTGCTCTACGCCGCCGAGCGGATCCAGGCCACGCGCCTGCGCGACGCCGACCTGGCGTACGGGAGCCCGGCCGACCTGCTCGTCGACCTGCGCATCGTCCAGGACTCCCTCGTCGAGGCGGGCGCGCCGCGTCAGGCGTACGGCGAGTTGCAGCACCTGATCTGGCAGGTGGAGACGTTCGGCTTCCACCTGGCGGAGCTGGAGATCCGCCAGCACTCCGCGGTGCACGAGAAGGCCCTCGCCGAGGTACGGGCCGGTGGCGCGCTGAGCGAGCAGACCGAGGAGGTCCTCGACACGCTGCGGGTGGCCGCATGGGTGCAGGAGCGGTTCGGCGTCGACGCGTGCCGCCGCTACGTCATCTCCTTCACCCGCACCGCCGACGACGTGGCCGCCGTGTACGAGCTGGCCGAGGCCGCCGCGATCGGCGGCAACGCGCCGGTCCTCGACGTCGTGCCGCTCTTCGAGACCGGCGAGGACCTCGACCGGTCCCCGGCCGTGCTGGACGGCATGCTCCACCTGGCGGGGGTGCGCCGCCGCCTCCTGGAGACCGGCCGCCGCATGGAGGTCATGCTCGGCTACTCCGACTCGGCCAAGCAGCTCGGCCCGACGACGGCGACCCTCAAGCTGTACGACACGCAGGCCGCCCTCGCGGCCTGGGCGGCCCGGCACGACGTCAAGCTGACGATGTTCCATGGCCGCGGCGGCGCGCTCGGGCGCGGCGGCGGCCCGGCCCACCGGGCCGTCCTGGCGCAGGCGCCCGGCTCGGTCGCGGGCCGGTTCAAGGTGACCGAGCAGGGCGAGGTGATCTTCGCCCGGTACGGCCACGCGGAGATCGCGCAGCGCCACGTCGAGCAGGTCGCCAACGCCGTCCTGCTGTCCTCCACCTCCGCGGTGCAGGAGAACGCGCTGGCCGCCGCCGAGCGGTTCCGGCCGCTGGCCGACCGGATCAGCGAGGCCGCCGAGCGGACGTTCCGGTCCCTGGTCGAGTCGCCGGGCTTCCCGGAGTGGTTCGCCTGCGTCAGCCCGCTGAACGAGCTGTCCAACCTCCGGCTCGGCTCCCGGCCGTCCCGGCGCAAGTCCACCACCTCGCTGGACGACCTGCGGGCGATCCCCTGGGTGTTCTCCTGGACGCAGACGCGGGTCAACCTGCCCGGCTGGTACGGCCTCGGCAGCGGCCTGGCCGCCGTGGACGACCTCGACGCGCTGCGCGAGGCGTACGGTTCCTGGCCGCTGTTCGCCGCGTTGCTGGACAACGCGGAGATGAGCCTGGCCAAGACGGACCGCGCGATCGCCGAGCGCTACCTCGCCCTCGGCGACCGGCCGGAGCTGGCCGAGACGGTGCTCGCCGAGTACGACCGCACGAGCTCCCTGGTCCTGCAGGTCACCGAGCACTCCCGCCTGCTCGAGAACCGCCGGGTGCTCTCCCTCGCGGTCGAGCTGCGCAACCCGTACGTCGACGCGCTGTCGCACCTGCAGCTGCGCGCGCTGCAGGAGCTGCGGGCCGGCATCGACGACGACGCCGAGCGCGAGCGGATCGAGGACCTGCTGCTCCTGGCCGCCGCCGGGGTCGCGGCCGGCCTGCAGAACACCGGCTGATCGCCGAGAATGGATGATTCTCGTCGATCTGACGGTTAGAGGGGTGCATGGGTATAAGGCTGGCCGAAGCCGTCGATCGTGAGTCGGTGGAGGCGATCGTCAAGGCGGCGTACGACCCGTGGATTCCGATGATCGGCATGGAGCCCGTCCCGCTCACCGCCGACTACGCGACGTTGATCGAGGCGGGGCTGGTCCACGTCCTGGAGGTCGAGCGGATGATCGACGCGCTGATCGTCCTGCGCCCCGAGGATGACGTGCTCCTTGTGGAGAATGTCGCGGTCAACCCGGATCGTCAGGGGCGCGGACTCGGGCGGCGGCTGCTGGCCTTCGCCGAGTTCCGCGCCCGGTCGCTCGGGCTGCCGGCGGTGCGGCTCTACACGAACGAGAAGATGACCTCGAATATCGGCCTGTACGAATCCCTGGGTTATCGCGAGACCGACCGGGCGGGAATCGACGGTCGCCGCGTCGTTCACATGCGAAAGCGGCTCTGAGCGGCGAGAAAGGCCGCACATCCGCGCCACATCCGAGGACGGGGGGCTGATCTTCACCTAAAGTCATAGGTGATGACTGTTCGCGAGCCTGTGTCTCACCTATCGCCGCTGCCGCGCTACGTGATCCTCGTAGACGTGGGGTATCTCTACGCCGCAGCGGGTGACCTCCTGTTCGGCGTCTCCTCCCGTCGCTCGTACCGGGTCGACGCCGAGGGGCTCATCAAGGCCCTGGGGGAGCACGCGGCCGCGTGCATGCGCGGAGAGTTGCTGCGCATCTACTGGTTCGACGCCGCGCGCGACCGCGTGCCGACGATCGACCAGCGGGTCGTCGCGCCGCTGCCCTTTGTGAAGCTCCGGCTCGGCAACCTCAACAAGCACAACCAGCAGAAGGGCGTCGACGCCCAGATCCGCGAGGACCTGGAGACGCTCGCCCGGCACGGCGCCGTGACCGACGCCATCCTGCTGGCCGGCGACGAGGACATGCTTCCGGCCGTCGAGGCCGCCCAGACCTACGGGGTCCGCATCCACCTGTGGGGCGTGGAGCCGCCGTACGGCACCAATCAGGCCGAGCGGCTGATCTGGGAGGCCGACACCGTCGACGTCGTCAACGCCGACTTCCTCAAGCCGTACTTCATGCTCGACGCCTCCCGCGAGGCCCCGCCGGAGACGCCGGTCACCCCGCCGATCCCGTCGCCCACGGCGGTCTTCGGCACCCGGCCCAAGCCCGCGCCGCCGCCCGTCCGCCAGCCCAACCCCGTCGCCAAGCTCGGCCCGAGCCGCGACCGCGTGGAGGAGATCGGCGAGCACATCGCGCACAAGTGGATCCTCACCCGCGGCCGCGACAACATTCGCGACCTGCTGCCCGGCCCGATCCTGCCCACGGTCATCGACAAGGAGCTGCTGATCGAGGGCGAGAAGGAGCTCGGCCACTCGCTGCGCCCCTACAAGGAGGCCCGAGACTGGCTGCGCGAGGGCTTCTGGGCACGCGTCTACCGCGAGTTCGACTTCAACGTCGGCGTCTCCGGCAAGGCCCCCCGCTGACCTGGGAGCCGGTGGATCTCCGTCCGGCTCTGCGGCGCCGCTCGCTACGAACCAGATCCACCGGACGCGCCCTAGGCTGGTGTGGTGAGCCACTCTCCGTACACCGATCTGGACCGGCCGCCGCTGAATGAGCGGTCGCTGAACCGTGCGCTCGTTCGCCCCGGCGGGTTCTGGCGCGAGATCCGGGTCGTCGCCGAGACGGGTTCCACCAACGCCGACGTCGCCGCGCTCGCCCGGCAGGGCGCCGACGAGGGCCTGGTGCTCGTCGCCGAGGCGCAGACGGCCGGGCGCGGGCGGCTCGCCCGGGCCTGGACCGCGCCGCCGCGTTCGGGGCTGGCCGTCTCGGTGCTGCTGCGCCCGCAGGTCCCGCTCGCCCGGCTCGGCTGGCTGCCGCTGATGGCCGGAGTGGCGGTGGTGACCGCGCTGCGCGGGTTCGTCGAGGTCGAGGGGATCGAGCGGGGCGGGATGGTCGACGCCGCCCTGAAGTGGCCGAACGACGTGCTCATCCATGACCGGAAGCTGGCCGGGATCCTCGCCGAGCGTGCGGAGGACGCCGTCGTGCTCGGCATCGGGCTCAACGTCAGCCTGCGCGCCGACGAGTTGCCGGTGCCGACCGCGACCTCTCTGGCGCTGGAGGGCGCTCCGGCCGACCGGGACCCGGTGCTCCGCGCGATCCTGCGCGAGCTGGCCGCCGGTTACGCCGACTTCTGCGGGGAGTGGGTCGAGGGCTCCCTGCGGGAGGCGTACCGCGCGGTGTGCGCGACGCTCGGCCGGCAGGTGCGCGTCGAGTTGCCCGGCCCCGACGGTGTCCTCACGGGCGAGGCCGTGGACATCGACGAGAACGGGCGGCTGGTCGTCCGCGCGGCCGACGGTGATCACGCGCTCAGCGCCGGCGACGTCGTCCATGTCCGATAAGCCGGAATCGGCGTCGGGCGCGCGGATCTCGCCGACGCACAGGCCCGGCGCATAGGCGCGTCCGGTACGCGGACCCAACTGGACCGGTCCGCGACACGCCGGTTTAATTGGGCTATCCCCATCCTCCGGAGGTCGTTGCATGGCCAGTGTGGCTGAGCTCAAGGGCGCCATCGCCCAGGCCGGCGAAGAGGCCGAGCAGGCCGTGCAGCTGCTCGTCCAGGCCGGCGGCCGAGCCGAGTCGGCGCTGCAGTACCTGATCGCGGTGGCCCAGGGGAGTGAGCACGACGCGCTCAGCGGCGCGCTGGGCGCGATGGGGCAGGCGG
The DNA here is from genome assembly GCF_040655075.1 of Actinoallomurus sp. NPDC050550. Taxonomy (NCBI): domain Bacteria; kingdom Bacillati; phylum Actinomycetota; class Actinomycetes; order Streptosporangiales; family Thermomonosporaceae; genus Actinoallomurus; species Actinoallomurus sp. NPDC050550. The sequence continues at coordinate 86,326 of NZ_JBFAJC010000028.1, forward strand.
TCGAGAGCATCGAGGAGACCCAGAGCCAGATCGGCGCCGCGATCGAAGAGGCGAACGCCTACGCCGAGGGGCTTTAAAGCGCCTGCCACCCACGCCGAGGAGCTCAACGCGCCCGCCCGTCACGTCCCCGACCGAGGTACCCGCCCACCGCCGTCTGCGTGAAAGCCGCAGGATCCCCACATGACGCTCAAGCCCGGCGATCTCGTTGCCGCCGTGCGCAAGGACATCCGGCAGGCGCGCGGGGCGATCCGCGCCCGCCGGAGCGAGCTCGACGAGATGATCGCCAGCGCCGAGGCCGCGGTCGAGCAGGGCCGCCGCGACGTCGCCGCGACGAGCGGGCCGGAGACGGCCGCGGCGGTCGACGGCTGGCGGGAGCTGGCCGGTGAGGCCGCCTCCGGCGCGGCGTCCGCCGCGTGGTCCGACTGGCCGGCCGAGCCGGAGCCCGCCGACGCGGGGCCGTGCCTGTACCGGATCGGGACGGTCGCAGAGGACGTCCCCGCGCTGATCCCGCTGCTGGACACCGGCCACCTGAAGATCACCGGCGGCCAGACGCCGCTGGCCGACGCGATCGTCGACTCGCTGCTCGTCCGGATCGTGGCGACGACGCGGCCCGGCTCCGTGCGGGTCAGCCTGTACGACCCGCGGCGGCTCGGAGCCGGGCTGGGCGGCTTCCACGCCCTGTCCCGGCCGGGGCTGCTCACGGTCTACGGCGTGGAGGAGTTCAAGGACCTGCTCGGTTCGCTGGATCGTGACATCCGGCGGATCCAGCGCGACGTGCTCGGCGGCGGGCACTCCTCGCTCGCGGCGCTCGCCGCGGCCACGGGCCGGCGGCCGGAGCCGTGGCAGGTCGTGATCGTGCAGAGCCCGGTGCGCGGGTTCCGGGATGACGAGATCGCCCACCTCAACAGCGTGATGCACGCCGGGGCGGCCTGCGGCATCCACGTGGTGTGCCGTGACGTCCCCGTGGACGACGCGCCGGGCATCGAGACGGTCGACATCGCGGCGGACGGGCACGTCACGACCTCGATGACGGGTGGGCTGGAGGTGACGGTCGAGCCGCCGCCGGCCGAGCTGGTCCGCGCGGTCTGCGAGCGGGCCGCCCGCTGGGCGGGCATCGAGCGCGACCCGCCGCGGTTCGCCGAGCTCGTCCCGCACCGGATGTGGAGCGAGTCGTCGGCGGCCGGGGTCCGGGCGCCCATCGGCGAGGACGTCGACCGGTACGAACCGGTCGAGGTCTTCCTCGGCGACGACCCGGTGCACGCGCTCGTCGGCGGCCCACCAGGCTCGGGCAAGACCAACTTCCTCTACGCGATGATCGGGTCGATGGCCGCCCGCTACTCGCCGGACGAGCTGGAGTTCTACCTGCTGGATTTCAAGGAGGGCGTGTCATTCGCCCGCCTGGCCAGCGGCCGTACGGACAAGACATGGCTGCCGCACGCCCGACTCATCGGTGTGAACATCAACAACGACCGGGAGTTCGGCCTGGCGCTGCTGCGCTTCCTCGCCCGCGAGCTCGAACGCCGGGGCGCCGCAGCCCGCGAGCACGAGGTCACCAAGATCGAGGAGCTGCGGGCCGTCGACCCGGACGGGCACTGGCCGCGCATCGTCGCGGTGATCGACGAGTTCCAGGTGCTCATCCAGCAGCAGGACAAGATCACCGACGAGTCGCTGTACCTCCTCAACGACCTGGCCCGCCGGGGCCGCTCGCAGGGCATCCACCTCGTACTGGCCAGCCAGAACATCGGCGGCGTCCAGTCGCTGTGGGGGCGCGGGGCCATCCTCGACCAGTTCACGCTGCGGATCGCGCTGCCGAAGGCGCGCCGCATCCTCGCCGACGACAACACCGCCGCGCTCCAGGTCGCGCGCTTCTGCGCGGTGGTCAACGCCGAGTCCGGGGCGCGGCAGGCCAACCGCATCGCCCGGCTGCCGGACGCGGGGACGGCCGGGACGTTTGACGCACTGCAGCGGGAGCTGTGGCAGCGCCGCCCCGAGCACCTCGAACCCCCGCGGATCTTCGACGGCGCGCACGTTCCCGAGCTGATGACCGCTCCCACCCTGCCGCCGGGGGAGAGCGCGGTCGGGCAGCGGATCGACCTGGCCGGCAGCGCCGCGACCGTGCGCTTCGACCGCGCGCCCGGCCGCAACCTCGCGGTCGTCGGCACCCGCGCCGACGAGGCGTACGACGTGCTGGCCTCGGCGGTGCTGTCGCTGGCCCGCGGGCACGCGCCCGGGTCGGCGGTCTTCCGGCTGTACGCGCTGGACGACCAGCTGGAGCCGCGGGTCGGCCTGCTGCTGCGGCGCTTGGTCGACAACGGCCACGAGGCCGTCCTCGGCGGGGACCTGCCCGAGGTCGCCGACCAGGCCGTTCCCGAGTACCTCGTGCTGTTCGCGGTGGACGCCGGGACCACCCGCTCCGACGAGCTGCGCCGGTCGGTGCGCCGCCTGGTCGAGTACGGTCCGGAGCACCGTATGCACGTGCTCGGCTGGTGGCGCACGACCGACCGGCTCAAGGCCGACGTCGTCGAGCGCGTCGGGTCGGTGCGCAACATCGACGCGTGGGTCGCCCTGGACGTACGGGACAGCGAGCTGTCGCCGCTGCCGGGCGGCCAGATGCTGAGCTGGGTCCCGCGCCGCCGGCGCGCCCTGTTCCACGACCAGCGCACCGGTGAGCCGCCGCAGCCGATCATCCCCTTTGAGGTCATGAGCGAGACGGCGGAGGGCCGATGACGGATCCGCAGACGGCACGGCGGGCGTACAAGGAGTACGCCGCGGAGGCCGGCCGGAGGCTGCTCGCGGCGGAGGAGGCGCGGCGCCGGCTGGAGGAGGCCGAGGAACGGCGGACCGAGGCGTACGCCTCGGTCGAGCAGGAGTGGGCGCGCCTCGACGGGCTGGAGGAGCGGGCCACCGGCGTCTGGCGGGAGCTGACGACGCGGTTCGGCCCCCACGCGGTGGGCCCGCTTCCCGATCCCGGCGACGACGTGCGACGCGACCAGGAAGCCGCAGAGCTGCTGGGCGACGCGCACCGGCGGGTGCGCGAACCCGTGAACTACCCCCTCGCGGGCCGGTACATCCAGACGGTGGTGCTCGGGTTCGTCGCGGCCGTGGTGGTCACCGCGGTCGGCTTCGAGCTCGCGAAGGGCCTGCGCGACCTGGGGCAGGTGCGGCTCGTCCTGGCGTACGGGCCGGTGCTGGCGGCGCCGTTGATCGGGCAGCAGGCGGCCAAGGGGTGGATCCGGCTGCGGACGTCGCACGAGGAGCGGGAGTACGCCGTGGACACCGCGACCGGCGGGCTGGCCGGGGGCGGCGGCGTGTGGCTCATCGCGCTCATCTTCATTGTTGTCCACATTGTGACGTGATCGACGCGCTGAGCATCCACTGAGCGATCGTTTCTGCCAGGATTGCGCCATGGGTCTTGCGAAGAGCTCGTTGGGCGATGACGAAGAGATCGTCCTTGAATTTCACCCCCACTGGACGACGCTGGTCGGCACGATCTTCTGGGCGGTCGTCGCGGTCGCCATCGCCGCCGTCGCGATCTTCTTCATCCCGGACGGCAGCGCGCAGACGCTGATCCGCCTCATCATCGCGGCCGTGGGCCTCGTCGCGGTCCTCGTGGTCGGGCTGCTCCCGTTCCTGCGGTGGGTCACCACGTCGTACACGCTGACCAACCGGCGGTTCGCTCTGCGCGACGGCATCCTGTCCCGCTCGCACCGGGACATCCCCCTCACGCGGGTCAACGACGTGTCGTTCCAGCAGAGCCTGATCCAGCGGATCCTGCGCAGCGGCACGCTCACCGTCGAGTCGGGCGGCGAGCACGGCCAGCTCGTGCTGAAGAACATCCCCCGCGTCGAGTACACCCAGAACCAGCTCTACCGCATCGTCGAGGAGCTGACCGACGGCGACGGCGTACGCCCGTAGATGAGCGACGCGCCGGACCCGCGGCAGATCGAGGAGCTGCTCCTCGGCGGTGAGCTCCGATACACCCGGATCGACGCGATCAAACGGTCCGGGGTGTCAGAGGAGTTCACCCAGCGGCTCTGGCGCGCGTTCGGGTTTCCGCATCCCGCCGACGAGACGATCGCCTTCACCGAGGGCGACCTCGACGCCCTCGTCCGGATCCGGGAGCTCCTCCACGAGGGTCTGCTGGACGAGGACATGGTCCTTCGCATGGTCCGCGCGGTCGGCCAGACGATGGCGCGGCTCGCCGAATGGCAGATCGACGTCATCATCGGCGGGCTCACCGACCCCCTCGAGCCGCCGCCGCCCGAGATCGTCCGCCTCATCGTGGACCACGCCCAGAACCACATCGCGGCGCTGGAGCCTCTCCTCGTCCACGCGTGGCGACGGCAGCTCGCCGCCGCCGGCACCCGCGCGCTGACCGCGTCGACGGCGGAAGACGCCCTGCCGGGGCGGCCGCGGCGGGTCGTGGGTTTTGCCGACATCGTGGAGTTCACCGAGACCAGCCGGAACCTCGACGAGCGCGACCTGGCCCGGCTGGTCGAACGCTTCGAGGAGACCGCCTCTGACATCGTCGCCGAGCACGGTGGCCGGATCGTCAAGACCCTGGGCGACGAGGTTCTCTACACCGCCGACACGCCCGCGCTGGGCACGGAGATCGGGCTGCGCATCGCCGAGGCGGTCCGCGCGGGCGGGGACACGGACGTGCGGGTCGGCATGGCGTACGGCCTGGTGCTAACGCTGATGGGCGACGTCTTCGGCACGACCGTGAACCTCGCGAGCCGGCTCACCTCGATCGCCCGGCCCGGCACCGTCCTCGCCGACGCCGATCTGGCCGACGGCCTGCGCGGCGGTGACGCGTACGAGCTCATCCGCATCGGCCGCCGCCCGGCCCGCGGCCTCGGCATCATCCAGCCGTACGTCGTCCGCCGCGCGCGTTGGCGGGCACCGGGATGACGATCAGCGGTCGGTCGTTGCCGGTAGGAGGTGACCACGCCTCCCTGGCCGTCTCGCACGTCAGGTGCCATCCGTGATCTTGAATGTGCCGCGCCGGGCAGAGTGTTGACGTTCGGTGCACCCCTGGGCACGGATCTGCGGCGAAAGCCCCGTAAGCTGGGGTTTTAGTCTGGTTGGTGGCGTCAAGCAACTACCGGGCAACACTTTCTTAGCGTTCCGTTCACGAAAAATGGGGATCATATACCTCATGAGTGTTGAACCAGGGCATTTCGCCAGATCTGCGGACGGACTCCCCGAAGATCGTTTCCTTGACCGGGAGGAGAGCTGGCTCCGGTTCAACCAGCGCGTTCTGGACCTGGCGGCCGATCCCGCCCTGCCGCTGCTCGAGCGGGTGAAGTTCCTCGCGATCTTCGCGACCAACCTCGACGAGTTCTTCATGGTCCGGGTGGCCGGGCTGGCCCGGCGCATGGCAACCGGCATCGCGGTCCAGTCCGCGAGCGGGCGGCAGCCCCGTGAGGTCCTCGCGCACACGTCCGAGGTGGCGCACGAGCTGATGCTCAAGCACGCGGCGCTGTTCCAGCAGGAGATCCTCCCCGCCCTCGCCAAAGAGGGGATCGAGCTGCTGCGCTGGGACGAGCTGGCCGACACCGAGAAGGAGAGCCTCAACCGCCTGTTCCGGCGGCGGATATACCCGGTGCTCACGCCGCTGGTCGTCGACCCGGCGCACCCCTTCCCGTACATCTCCGGGCAGTCCCTGAACCTGGCCGTGCTGGTCCGCGACCCGGAGAACGGCGCGACGATGTTCGCTCGGGTCAAGGTGCCGCCGCTGCTGCCGAGGTTCCTGGAGGCGTCGCCGTCGCGGTTCGTGCCGCTGGAGGACGTGATCGCGGAGAACCTGCCCGCGCTGTTCACCGGCACCGAGATCCTCGAACACCACGCCTTCCGGGTCACCCGCAACCAGGACCTGGAGGTCGACGAGGACATCGCCGAGAACCTCCTGCAGGCCCTCGAACGCGAGCTGCTGCGCCGTCGCTTCGGCCCGGTCGTCCGTCTGGAGGTCGAAGAGTCGATCACCCCGGAGGTGCTCGACCTGCTGATGACCGAGCTGGAGGTCGACGAGCGCGCCGTCTACCGCGTGCCCGGCCCGCTCGACCTCGGCGGCCTGTTCGCCATCGCCGGCCTGGACCGCAGCGAACTGAAGTACCCGCCGTTCGTGCCGTCGGAGGCGGCCCTGCCGCACGACGCGGACATCTTCGCCACTCTGCGCGATCACGACGTCCTCGTCCAGCACCCGTACGACTCGTTCAGCACCAGCGTCGAGCGCCTCATCGAGGCCGCCGCCGCCGACCCGCAGGTCCTGGCGATCAAGCAGACGCTGTACCGCACCAGTGGCGACTCGCCGATCATCGACGCCCTCATCGACGCCGCCGAGGCGGGCAAGCAGGTCGTCGTGGTCGTCGAGATAAAGGCGCGCTTCGACGAGCAGGCCAACATCACGTGGGCGCGCAAACTGGAGCGGGCCGGCTGCCACGTCGTGTACGGCTTCGTCGGCCTCAAGACCCACTGCAAGGTCGCGCTGGTCGTCCGCGAGGAGTCCGACGGGGACCTCCGCCGCTACTGCCACATCGGCACCGGCAACTACAACCCCAAGACCGCCCGGATCTACGAGGACTACGGCCTGCTGACCGCCGACCCGGACGTCGGCCAGGACGTCAGCGCCCTGTTCAACCACCTCACCGGCTACTCGCGCGACACCGAGTACAAGCGGCTCCTCGTGGCCCCCGACTTCGTGCGCGGCGGCCTTGTCCGGCGCATCGAGCGGGAGGTGGAGCAACACCAGGCCGGCCGCCCGGCGCGCATCCGGTTCAAGTGCAACGCGCTGGTCGACGAGGTGCTCATCGACGCGCTCTACCGGGCGTCGCAGGAGGGCGTGCCGATCGACGTCTGGGTCCGCGGCATCTGCGCGCTCCGCCCCGGCGTGCCCGGCATGTCGGAGACGATCCACGTCCGCAGCATCCTCGGCCGGTTCCTCGAGCACTCCCGCGTGTACGCCTTCGAGAACGGTGGGGAGCACGAGGTCTGGATCGGCAGTGCCGACCTCATGCACCGCAACCTCGACCGCCGGGTCGAGACCCTCGTTCGCGTCACCGACCCGGCCCACTGCGCCGACCTCGTCGGCCGCTTCGAGCTCGCGATGGGCGTGGAGACCAAGTGCTGGATCCTCAACGAGGACGGCGTGTGGACCGGGCACGAGGGGGATGTCGACGTGCAGACCCAACTGATGCGCGCACGCCGCTGGAGGACTGTTGACGCCTGACCCCCCGGGGACCATCCGTGCCGCCGGCGCCGTGCTGTGGCGCCCTGGCCCGGACGGACGCCCGCTCATCGCCCTCGTCCACCGCCCACGGTACGACGACTGGTCGTTCCCCAAGGGCAAGGTCGACCGCGACGAGCACCTCGTGCGCGCCGCCGCGCGCGAGGTCTGGGAGGAGACCGGGGTCTGGCCGGTGCTCGGCCGCCGGCTGCCCACGGTCCGCTACCCCCGGGGCGATCGGCCCAAACGGGTCGACTACTGGGCGGCCACCGGCGACGAGAGCCGGTTCGTGCCCAGCGACGAGGTCGACCAGGTCGACTGGCTGCCGTTCGGCCAGGCGACGGAACGCCTCACGTACGAGCACGACCGCTGGGTCCTGCAGGCGTTCGCCGCCGGACCCATCCGCACGACGCCGTACATCATCCTGCGGCACGCCGACGCGCTGGAGAAGCGTGACTGGCAGGACGACGACCTGCTGCGCCCCCTCGACGAGGAGGGCCGCGCCCAGGCGCAGCGGCTCGACGACGTGCTCACCTGCTACGGCCCCACCCGCGTGATCAGCTCGGCGACGGCGCGCTGCCTGGAGACGGTGCTGCCCTACGCCTGCCGGACCGGCTCGGAGGTCCGCACCGACTGGGCCGTCACCGTCGGCGCCTCGAAGGCCCCGGGCGACCGCATCGCCGAGTTCCTCGCCAACGGCGTCCCCGTCCTGATCTGCACCCACGGCGAGCTCGTCCCCGAACTCGTCTCCCGCGCCTGCGAGGAGCTCGGCGCTCAGCCTCCAGAGGATCCCAGGCTCCCGAAGGGCGGCTTCTGGGTCTTCCAGGTCGCCGACGGCGCCCTCGCCTCCACCGAACACCACGCCTGCTGACCCGCCGGATCGTCAGCGCACGGTACGGAAGAAGGCGCGGATGTCGGCGACGAGCGGTTCGGGGGCCTGGAGAGAGGCGAAGTGGCCGCCGGTGTCGAACTCCGACCAGTGGGCGACGTTGTTCGACAGGGCCGCCAACGTCCGGATCGCGCGGTCGCCGACGAACTTGGCGACGCCGGTCGGCACTCCGGAGGAGGCCGGCCGGCCCCAGCCGTCGGCGGCGATCTCGCGGTAGAGGCGTGCGGCGGAGCCGGCGGTGGAGGTGAGCCAGAAGGCGCTGACGTTCGTCAGCACGGCGTCCCGGTCGGCGAGCGGCTGCCGGGTCCGCGTCGGGTCGTGGTCGACGAACCACTCCAGGTTCCAGGCCAGTTGTCCCGCCGGCGAGTCGTTCAGGGCGTACGCCACCGTCTGCGGGCGGGTGGACATCTGGGTGGCGTACCCCGAGTGGGCCTGCCACCAGGCCTGATTCGCCCGAGCCTGCTCGCGTTCGGTGTCGGAGAGCAGGTCGAGTTCGTGCGGGCCCGCAGGGGCCGAGGCCCCCACGAACGCGTTGAGGTGAACGCCGGCGACGTGCGCGGGGGCGACGCGGCCGAGCTCCGCGGAGACGATGGAGCCGAAGTCACCGCCCTGGGCGCCATAGCGGTCGTATCCGAGGCGGCGCATGAGCTCGGCCCAGGCGCGTGCGACGCGGTTGCTCCCCCAGCCCTTCTCCCGCGTGGGTCCGGAGAAGGGGAATCCGGGCACGGAGGGGGCCACGACGTGGAACGCGTCGGCGGGGTCCGCGCCATGGGCGCGGGGGTCGGTGAGCGGGCCGATGATGTCCAGGAAGTCGGCCACGGTGCTCGGCCAGCCGTGCGTGACGATGAGCGGGACGGCGTCGGGCTCCGGAGAGCGCGCGTGCAGGAAGTGCACGTTCTGCCCGTCGATCGTCGTGGTGAACTGCGGCACCGCGTTCAGCCGCGCCTCGTGGGCCCGCCAGTCGTATCCGTCGATCCAGTACTCGACCATCTCCTGGAGGTGGGAGCGGGCGACGCCGTAGTCCCAGCCCACGCCGGGGAGCTCATCGGGCCAGCGGGTCCGGGCGAGCCGGTCACGCAGATCGTCGAGATCCGCCTGCGGGATATCGATCTTGAAGGGGTTGATCTCCATGGGTCTCCTCGGCCGTCGATCGCACCGTCCGAACGAGGACACGGTAGGGACCACTCAGGTCAGATACCGACCGCATTACCGAGCCTGAGCTCCGCGGCGGCCGGTGACCAAGCGTTTCGAAACCGGGTTTCGGGATCGCTGTGCAAGGTAAATCTGGTCGTCGCTCCGACGTACGACCTATCGTCGAGCGGACCGGTTCCCGGCGGAATAGCCCCTCGTACCCCCAGTGACGGAGTAGTGATGTCCCACCATCTCGATTCGCCACTCGCCCGTCAGGATCCCCGCCTCGACATCAGCGATGTGTACATCTTCCGCGGCGGGAGCGGGACCGTCTTCATCATGAACGTGAACCCGCTTTCCGGATCTGGCGGTTTCCACCCGGAGGGCCGGTACGAGTTCAGGATCGACACGGACGGTGACGCGATCGAGAATCGCACGTACGTCGTGACCTTCCGGGACCCGGAACCCGATGGTGATCAGGCATTCGAGGTACGACGACTGGACGGCGCCGACGCGCGCGATCGGACCGCCCCCGGAGTCGTCGTGGGCCAAGGACGCACCGGCCGGGAGATCCGCGGGGCGGACGGGACGCGGATCTGGGCGGGCCCGGCGGCGGACCCGTTCTACATCAACGGGACCGTCGTCGGCGCGGTCAAACACGCGGTCGCGAACGGAACGCCGTTCGAGCCGTCCGCCGTGGACTACAGCACGTCGGCGAACCTTTTCGCGGGCACCAATGTGTGCGCGATCGTCATGGAGGTTCCGGACCAGGCGTTCGATACGTCCGAGATCGGGTTCTGGGGAACGACGGCGCTGGCGACCGACGCGGGCGGCTGGGGCCAGGTGAATCGCTGCGCCACTCCACTGGTGAACACGATCTTCAATCCGGACGACTCTCAGCGTGCCGACGACTACAACACCACCCATCCCAGCCACGACAGGATGGTGCACGGCCCGCTCGTCGCCCATCTGGTCGCCAAGGTCGTCACGGCCATGGGAACCAGCGACGACCCGGCGGCACACGCGCAGCGGGTGGCCGACGCCCTCTTTCCGGACATCCTCCGGTACAGGCTCGGCACCACGGCCGATTTCGGGTTCGCCGGCCGTAACGGGCGGGGCCTCACCGAATGCGTACCGGAGGTGATGTTCTCCCTGGTACTGAACAGGGCCGTCCCACTAGGCATCGACGCCCGGTCCGCGGCGGGCGTCCCCGGCGCGGACTTCCCCTACCTGGCTCCGGCGGTGTGACGCCGGCCGTTCGGGCGGGGACTACCGTTATCCGCGCGGACGCCGGACCGAAAGAGCGACCGGTTGCTTCGCACCACTGTGACGCCGGCCTGCGGCGCCCGGCCGGTCGACCGGCGGTCGCGCAGCGGACTGCGCGTCGGATGCGGTGGGCCGTGGAAGAAGAGGATTCGCGTGCCGACGCTCAGCGCTCTTGTGCACCAGCTCGAGCCCAGGTTGCGGCTCCTTGTGGAGCCTGTCGACGAGACCGCCGAGGTGGAGTCCGCGGTCGTGCTCTCCGACGGGGATCCGTTGGGATGGCCGGACGCGGACCTGGCCGCGCTCTCGGGCGTCCTGGTGATCCTTTCTGTTCGTGCTGAAACGCGCGGTGACGTGGCCGAGACCGTGCGGCGGCTCGGCGAGATCGGCGCCGCCGGTGTGGTCCTGGTCGGTGGCGTTACGGACCCGGCCGACATCGCCGAGTCCGCGCGTCGCCATCGCATCCCGTTGCTGGCCGCATCCGATGACCCGTCCCACGTGTGGGCGGCGGTCACAGCGGTGCTCCGGGAGGAGCGGAAGAACGACCACCGTCATGCCACGAACCTGCGGGAGCTGCACCGGGACGCGACACTGCCGGGCGGCCTGGAGCGCCTCGTACGTCGGCTCGCACAGCAGGTCGGGGGAAGCGTCGTGCTGCTCGATCAGACCGGCGAACCGCTGCACGCCTTTCCCCGCCTTCCCGGCGACGTCCTCGACCAGGTCGCCCAGGACCTCGAGCGGGTGCGGAAGGGCGTGGTCCGAGCCGCCGCCGCCGATCTGGGCACCGGCGTCGTTCACATTCAGTCGCTCGGCGAAGGAGAAGCGGGCACGATACTCGTCGTCGCGAGGGAGCAGCGGTTCTCTCCGGCCGTACGCAGCCTGATCATGGACGCGTCACGCCTCGTGGAGCTGCGGCGGCGGGTGGATGTCACCGATCTTCAAGGACGCCGCCTGAATCAGGCGGAGGCGCATACCCGCGAGGCGGTGCTCCATCTGCTCATGGTCGGTCAGGTCGAAGCCGCTCGCCGGGTCTCCGGGGCGCTCGGGCCTCCGCTCGCCGACAGCGTGCGCGTCTATATCGTGGAATGTCCGCCCGGTGTCCAGGGCCGCGTCGGCGCGTACTTCAACCGGGTGTCGGGCGGCCGGGCGTGGATCGTTCGGTGTCCGGTCTACACCGGGCACGTCATCGTCATTGGTCCAGCCGCCGACGAAGTCACCGAGGCGGAGGAGGAGGCGTTGCGGACCTTTGCCGCCTGCTCCGGCGGCATCCACATCGGTTGCAGCGGCATCGTCGCGCTTCGGGAGATCGCTTCGGGATATTCGCAGGCGTTCCACGCACTCGCCGTGGCGCGTGGCAGCGCCGGGCGCTACAGCCGGTTCAGTCCGCGTGGTGATCTGGCCGCACTCCTGCGCCCTCGCGCGCAGGCGTGGGCGCGGGAGGCGCTCGGGCCACTGTCTCAGTACCGCCCCGACCGGGCTCAGGATCCCGACGGGCCCGAGTTGACCGCCACCCTCCGCTCGTGGCTGGACTTCTACGGCGGCGCCGCACGTCAGATGAAGATCCACCGCAACACGCTGGCGGCACGGCTGCGTCATATCGAACGACTCCTCGGCAGTCCGCTGCATGACCTCCCGACCCAGGCGAGGCTGCACCTGGCGCTGCGCGTCCTCGACGGCGCGGGCGGCGGCGATCCCGTACCCGTCGACGTGCTCCTTGATGATCCCCACGTACGTCACTGGAGTCGGCTGCAGGTCTCGCCTCTGCTGGAAGGCGGCCGAGGGCCCCTGCTGCAGACGCTGCGCGTGTGGCTGGACCACGACGGCCGTCTCGAAGCGACGGCGTCGGCGCTCGGCATCTCGGTGCCCGGGACGCGGAAGCGACTCGGCCGGGTCGAGGAGATTCTTGAGCGCTCGCTGCTGCGCGGCCCCTCGGCACGTTATGACATGTGGTTCGCCCTCAGGGCGTACGACGGCTGACCGGATCCCTATCTGACGCAGCATTTCGTCACCAGGCCGGCGGCTCACCGTGCGAAGTGACCCTGGCTGGAGCGCCGACCCTCTCCTACGGTCTGACCGTGGCAGTTCGCAGGCGCGGCGAAGCAGCCCATGCCGACCGGCCCTCGCACCAAGGATGACGATTGTCCGACCTTCACCTGCCTCCTATCACCCCCGAACGCCGAGACCCCCGGCGTCACGCCAGGTCGCGTGGTCGCCGGGCACATCGACCGATCGACACTCGCACCTTCCAGCTGGGTGTTTCCGTCGTTCCCGCAATTCTCATGGCGTTCGTGGGGCTGGCCGCGGTGATGGGACTTATCGGGATGGGGGCCTCGCCGTCGAAGGAGCGGCCGGCTCTCGTCATCGCCGCTGTGGGAGCGGCGGTCGTCATCTCTGGCGCAATTCTCGCGGCGGGTATGGCGGCTCGGCGAGAACGGAGGATAATTGCCAGTTTGTCCATAGGGTCTGCGGACCTGCAGCGGCGACTCGGCGAACTCACGCCTTTGGTCTCTCGCGGCCGGGAGGACCTGCGGGTCCTGACAGAGCGCATCGCGGCCGGCGAGGTTCCCGCCCCCCGCGGCGTCGGCCCCCGAGCCGCCACGACCGCCGACCCGGTGACGTACCTCGCGCATGAGCTGCAGAGAGCGCATGAGGAGGCGTGGAACGCTCTCGTCAGTGCGGCGGGCCCGAAACCCGACGGCGGTCCCGCGCAGCGAGTCGAGGTCTTCGTCAACCTCTCGCGGCGGATGCAGACGCTCTCCCACCGGGCGATCCAGGGACTCGACGAGTTGGAGAACCAGGTGGAGGATCCGGATCTCCTCAAGGGCCTGTTCAGGGTCGATCACCTCGCCACGCGGCTGCGTCGGCAGGCCGAAAGCCTCGCCGTGATCGGTGGGGGCGCCCCACGGCGTCAGTGGAGCAGGCCGGTCACCGTGTACGAGGTACTGCGCTCGGCCATCGCCGAGGTCGAGCACTACAGCCGGGTCAAGGTGGTGCCGCCGGTCGAGGGCACACTGGACGGCGGCGCGGTCGCGGACGTCATCCATCTGCTCGCCGAACTCGTCGAGAACGCCACCAGGTTCTCGCCTCCGGAAACGCAGGTCTACCTCCGCACCGGAGCCGTGACCGCCGGCCTGGTCGTCGAGATCGAGGACCGCGGCCTCGGCATGGCGCGGGAGATTCAGCACCGGCTGAACGACCTCCTCGCCGGCGCGGAGCACATCGACACCGACGCGTTGGTGGAGGAGGGACGTATCGGCCTGCTCGTCGTAGCCGCTCTCTCGCAACGCCATAATGTCGCCGTCAGGTTGCAGACGAACATCTACGGCGGCACGCAGGCCGTGGTCGTGATCCCGAACGAGTTGATCGGTTCGGAACCGCCGAAGAGCAGCGGTCAACCGGCGACCCCGCCCGCGCCCGTGCCGGTCTCGTCAACCACGGCATCAGGCGCATTCACCTCGTCGCAACCTCTCTCCGCAACGGGATCGGCCGCCGGGGTCCGGCCCGGCGGCCGGTCCGAGGCGTGGCAGGACGGCAGTGCCGACGCGTCCGTCCGGCACACGGATCGACAGCCCGCCCCCGCATCTCCGGCGAACGATGATCGGCGCCCGGAACTGCCGAGACGTCGTGCCCAGGCCAACCTGGTCCCCGAACTGCGGAACGCTCCCGCGCCGCGGGACGACGACGCGGATGTCAGCCACAACCACGGGCTGATGGCGGCATTCCGGAAAGGGATTCGCAGCGGCCGGGACGAGGATCTGACGGGCGAGCCGGGTGGAACGGCTTAAAAGAAGATCACGAATCTGGAAGGAACCCGAATTGAGCGCCGTCTCGCCGAACCAGTCGACGGATCTCGCCTGGCTGCTGAAGAACCTGTCCCAGGAAGTCCCGGACATTCGGGGCAGTGTGCTGCTGTCCTCGGACGGAATGGTGAAAGCCGCACACGGCCTGGACCGGTCCGGCTCGGAATATCTCGCGGCACTCGCCTCCGGGCTCTTCTCCATGGCACGGAGTGCCAGTACCAAATTCGATGGCCGGGGCGAAGTCCGCCAGGTCGTAGCCGAACTCCACCCCAGCCAGCTGTTCATCTCGTGGGCCGGTTTCAACTCGGTTCTCGCGGTGCTGGCGAAGGGGGAGGCCGACCCGGCCGTCGTCGGCTACGAGGTGGCGCGCTTGATCAAAGCCGTCCGGCCCTTCCTGGACACGGCGGCCCGCGCACCGTCCGCCGCCCCTGCTGATCGAAGCCGATGAACATGGCAGCCAGTGACGATGAGGTCTGGATCGACCACGCGGCCGGCCCGCTGATCCGCCCGTACACGGTGAACGAGGGCCGCACCCGCCCCACCGTGGACCTGGATCTGCTCTCCTTGGTGGCCAGCACCGGCTGGGCCAGCCCGGACCTCGATCCAGAACACGTCAGGGTGCTCGAACTGTGCCATACGCCGCTCTCGGTCGCCGAGGTCGCGGCACGCATACGCCTTCCGGTAGTCGTCACGAAAGTTCTACTCGCTGATCTGGTGGACTGCGGAGCCATCGCCACCCAAGCCCCGCCCAGCCTGGCCGGCGCCGTCGACCGGGCCCTACTGGAGAAGCTGCTCGATGGCCTACAACGAATCTGACGCTTTCCCCACCCAGGTCAAAATCCTGATAGCGGGTGGCTTCGGCGTCGGAAAGACGACCTTCGTCGGCGCGACGAGCGAGATCGAGCCGCTGAACACGGAAGAGCTCATCACCGCGGCCAGCGCGGGCGTCGACGACCTCAGCGGGACGGAGGACAAGTCGACGACGACCGTGGCCATGGACTTCGGCCGCATCACCATCGATCAGCACCGCATCGTGCTCTACCTGTTCGGAACCCCCGGACAGGAGCGCTTCTGGTTCATGTGGGACGAGCTGTCCGCCGGAGCGCTGGGCGCCATTGTCCTGGTCGACACCCGTCGTCTGGACGAATCCTTCGCCGCCGTCGACTTCTTCGAGAGCCGTGGCATCCCGTTCCTCATCGCGGTCAACGAGTTCGACGACGCGTTCCACTACGTCCCTGAAGAAGTGCGAGCAGCGCTCGAACTCGGCCCGGGCGTGCCGATCGTGCTGTGCGACGCGAGGGACCCCCGTTCCGCGACCTCGGTCCTCCGGTCCCTGATCCAGCACCTCCTCACCACCGTGTACGTCCCGTCCGCCTAGACCATGTGAGCTTCCGCACCGGCAGTCTGCGCTATTTGATGATTTCTTGAGGAGTTCGTGATGAGTCTTCCCCCCACCCGCCGTCTCGTGTCTCCCATAGACACGGACGCGTATCGCCGTGCCGCCCGGCTACAGGAACTGGGCATCCGGGAAGAGCCCGATCCCGAGTTCGATGAATTCGCCCGCGCCCTGGCCCAGGATCTGGATGCGCCCTTCGCGATGGTGAACATCATCGGCCCGGAACGACAGTACTTCGCCGGACTGTACCCGTCCTCGCTCGACCGGGGCGTCGACCCGAGGACGGATCCATTCCGGACAATGGCGTGTGACGAGGGATACTGCATGTACGTGGTGACGCGGAAGCACGCCATGGCGCTGAACGAAGTAATGGACTACCACCTCTTCGCCGGCAATCCGGTGGTGGACCAAATCGGGGTACGCGCCTACCTGGGCGCCCCGCTGATGGACCAGGACGAAACCCTGGGCACCATCTGCGTCGTGGACACCAAGCCCCACGATTGGGGTTCGCAGGGAGTCGCGTTCATCAAGGCGCGGGCCGCCGCACTCGTGAAAAGGATCGAGCAGCGGGCCAGCCTACGGAACGGTCCCGGAACCCGTACGGCCGGGCGGACCGCCGAAAGAAGATGAAATCCACACGCCTGCGCCCGCGGCGTCCACCCGTCGTGACCAGCGGCGTCATGAACCGTCCGTCCGCGGGCGGGGTCGCCGACGCCGCCGCCCAGGACTCCTTCTGCGCCGGCACGAGCTGCGTCATCACGACGATCTACGACCAGTCCGGCCGGGGGAACAACCTGACCCAGGCACCCGGTGGCGGAGCGGCCGGCGGCCCGGACAACCTGGCCAACGCGACCGCGGCACCCACCACCGTGGGCGGCCACAAGGCCTACGGCGTGTACGTCGCCGCGGGCACCGGCTACCGCAACGACCGCACGAACGGCATCGCGACCGGCGACCAGTCCGAAGGCGAGTACGGCGCGGTACAGGCGAACATCGTCGCCGCCGGCTACCGCTGACCCCAAGACGGCCCGCCACCCGGACGCACCGACGGCGCACACCGCGTGAGTCACGACCTTCACGTGGCGTGCGCCGCGCCATGACCGTGGTCAGGAGTCGGGGAAGAGCCAGAGGCCCTGGTCGGCGGCGGCGCGTACGAAAGCGGCGAGGGCCTCGATGCCGCTCAGCGGGACGACCGTGGCGCCGTCCAGCTGGACCTTGTCCGTGCCTGCGGCGAGGGCGTCGGTCAGCCACCGGGCCAGGCGCCCGTCGAGGTCGCGGACCTGTGCGGGGTCGTGCAGTTCGTACAGGTTCATGCCGAGGGTGCCACTGACCCACTCCCGGTACACCTGGCCGCGGAATCCGGTGAAGTCGCCGTCGGAGGGCCAGAACAGGCCCTCGGGGAAGTCGCGGGGGATGTCCTCGAACGGGTCGAGGTCGGCAGGGCCATCCCACTCCCACGTGACGGGCGTCTCCAGCGTGTCGTGCCCCGTCACCGTCGGATCTCCCGGGCGGACGGCGTAAACATCGAGTCCCATGGTTCCCGATCGTCGCACATTGTGATCACTTGTGTGGGAAAACGCCACGCCGTCCTGGAGACGCCCGTCGACTCCCGGTCCTACCAGGGGAGGGGGCCGCCGGCGGCGAAGTAGCCTCCGGTCGGGCCATCGGGGCCCACCTGCGCCATGCGGACGATGATCTCGGCGCCCTCCTCGACGGTCTGCGTGCCCGTGTTCCCGTTCAGGTCCGTCTTGGTGTAACCGGGCTCCACGGCGTTGATCCGCATGTTCGAGAACGCCTTGGCGTACTGCACGGTGATCATGTTGACCGTGACCTTCGACGCCGGATAGGCGATGCCCGGGTAGGCGTACGTGGGTGTGTCCGGCGTGGTGACCAGGGTCAGCGAGCCCAGGCCGCTGCTGACGTTGACCACCACCGGTGAGGCGGACCGCCGCAGCAGCGGCAGGAACGCGTGGGTGACGCGGACCACCCCGAAGACGTTGGTCTCGAACACCTGTCGCATGGCGTCGGCGGTCACGTCCGCCGCGCCGATCACCGTGTTCCCCTCGCCGCGCGCTTCGATGCCGGCGTTGTTGACCAGTACGTCCAGCCCGCCGTCGGCCTCGATGGCCTTCGCCGCGGCGGCGACGGAAGCGTCGTCGGTGACGTCGAGTTGGACCAGCCGCGCGCCCAGCCGCTCGGCGGCCCGGCGCCCGCGTTCGGCGTCCCGGCTGCCGATGTAGACGGTGTGGCCGGCCGCGATGAGCCGGCGGGCGGTCTCGAAACCGAGGCCCTTGTTCGCTCCTGTGATGAGTGTCGTCGTCATGACTCCAGACTGCGGCGGAGCGATGCGGTCTGCCAGTGGCCCTGACTTCCTGGGACCATCGGTACCAGGAAGGTTCGTCGCCGGCGATGCAGACTGGTGGCCATGACGGCGACGGAGTTCGGGCAGGCGGTGCGCCGCTGGCGCGATCGTGTCCCGCCCGAGGCCGCCGGGATGCCGGCGGGCGGGCATCGGCGTGCGCCCGGGCTGCGCCGCGAGGAACTGGCCCTGCTGGCCGGGATCTCCGTCGACTACGTCACGCGTCTCGAACAGGGCCGGGCGGCCAACCCGTCGGTGCAGGTGGTCGAGGCCCTGGCCAGGGCACTCCGGCTGTCGGGGACCGAGCGCGCACACCTGTTCCGGCTCGCCGGGCTGGTGCCGCCGGGCCCCGAAGCGGTGCCCGCGTACATCCCGCCGAGCGTCCAGCGGATGCTGGACAGGCTGGCCGGGACGCCCGTCGCGGTGTACGACGCGTCCTGGACGCTGCTCCTCGCCAACCCGCCGTACGCGGCGCTGATGGGCGATCCGTCCGGCTGGCGGGGCCACCAGCGCAACGGTGTGTGGCGGAACTTCATCGGCCCGGGCAGCCGGGTCCGGCACACGCCGGAGGGCCGCCGTGAGTTCGAGGCCGCGCTGGCCGCCGACCTGCGCGCGGCCGCCGGCCGCTACCCGGCCGACCAGCGCCTACGGCGGCTCGTCGCCGAACTGCGCGCGAACAGTGACCGGTTCGCCGAACTCTGGGATTCCGGCGCCGTCGGCCACCACGAGTCCGCGCGCAAGACCATCGATCATCCGCGGGTGGGCCCCCTGACGCTGGACTGTGACGTGCTCACCGTGGAGGGCAGCGACCTGCGCATCATGATCTACACGGCCGAGCCCGGCACCGAGGACGCCGAACGTCTCGCCCTGCTCACCGTGCTCGGCACCCAGGCACTCGTCGAGTAGTGGTGCGGCATCGGATCGGTCGCCGGGGGCGGCAGGTCAGTGGATCGGGCGCCGGGCGCCGAGGTCGGCGCGGTCGGCGGCGGCCTGGCCGGACAGCCAGCCCTCCCGGTCGATGCCGGGGGTGATCCGGCGGCCGGTGAGCTGGGGGAACATCGCGTGCATCGCCTCGTCGACGGCTTGGTCGCGGGTCGCGAGGACCGGCAGCAGGTCGGTGCCGGGCATCTCGGCCGCGGCCCGGCGCTCGGCCGCGTCGGCGGCCTCGGCGAGGCGTTCGCCGATACGAGCGGCGTACGAGGCCAGGAAGGACCGGCGGAAGGCACGGGTACGGGAGCGCCCGCCGGAGCGGCCCTCGTGGGCGAGCGCGGAGTCCGCCTGCACGAGGAGTGAGGTGAACAGCAACTCGACGGCGTCCAGGTCGGCGGGGAATCCGAGCACGGTCGAGAAGCCGAGGGCCCGGGTCCAGACGGCACGGCACCGGTTGGCCTCGGCGACGGTGCCCAGGAGGGCCGCTTTGGGGGATTCGTACGGCGCGTCGATCGGCAGGCGGCGGCCGACGGGCCCGGCCGCCTGGCCGCCTGTGCGGACCTCACCGGACCGCGCGGCCAGGAGCGCCTGGTCGATGCGGTACCGGGCCATCAGCTGCTGGGCCCGCGCGGTAAGCGCCTCCGCCTCGTCGGGGAACTCCGTCGACTCCGCCTTGGCCAGCAGGGCCCGGATCCGGTCGAGCGCTCGCCGGTCGGCCCGGCCCGCCACCCGGTCCCCGGCCCGGCCGGCCGCCTGGTCTCCGGTCTGGTCCCCGGCCTGGCCGGTGGCCCGGTACCCGGCTTGGTCGCCGCCCGTTGAACGCCGGGCCTCGCCCGGCGGCGGAACGAGGGACTCCAGGCGGGGGAGGCCGCGCAGCAACGTGATCAGTTGGAGGGCGCAGCGGGTCGCCGTGGCCTCGTCGGTACCGTGGCGGTCCGCCCACGCGGTCAGGTACGCCTCGTCCCGCGCCCACCAGACCTCGGCGCCGAGTGCGGCCAGCTGGCCGCACCACCGGTCGTCGACGGTCGCCGCCGGGTAGGCGCGCATGGCGGCGGCGATCGCGTCGGTCATCATCCGGCCGGCCCGCCTGCCGTGCGTACGGACCGCGTGGCGCACCAGGTCGGCCGGCTGCCAGCCGAGCCGCCAGCAGGCCGTGACGCCGCTGGTCAGCGCGTCGGTCACCAGACGGCTCATCCCCGGCTCGCCGGGCCCGGGCCGGTCGGCGCGTCGGTCACCGGGCGGCTCATCCTCGGCTCGCTCGCGCCCTGGCCCATCGGCGGGATCGGCTCAGTCTTCGGGGGGCTCGGCGTAGCGCTGCAGGTAGAGGGGTTCGCCGAGCTTCTCGAGGAGTTCGAGCTCCGTCTCGAGGTAGTCGATGTGCTCCTCTTCGTCCGCCAGGATGTCCTCGAAGATCCGGGCGGAGGTGACGTCGCCGCGCGAGCGCATGAGCTCGATGCCGGGGCGCAGGCGTTCGACGGCCTCCATCTCGATGGCGAGGTCGGACCGGAGCTGTTCCGGCACGCTCTGGCCGATGCGCAGCGAGCCCAGGCGCTGGTAGTTCGGCAGGCCTTCGAGGAAGAGGATGCGGTCGGTCAGGCGTTCGGCGTGCCGCATCTCGTCGAAGGACTCGGCACGGGTGTGGCGGGCGAGCCGGGTGAATCCCCAGTTGTCCTGCATCTTGGCGTGCAGGAAGTACTGGTTGATCGCCGTGAGCTCGGCCGTGAGCTGCTCGTTGAGCAGACCGATGATGTCCCTGTCACCGTCCATACCAACGCATCGTTGCATGGCGGCGGGCTCAGGGAGCCGACCGACCCGCGGTCGAGCCACCACGGGCGCGACTCGGGCGCCGACCGGTCCACCGTCAAGCCGCCGCGGGCGACGGTTCGCGATCTGGCCGCCGCAGGCGACGTCCGGCGTCAAGCCTCTACGGGCGGCCGTCGGCGGTCAGGCCGTTGCGGGTGACGGTCCGTGATCAGGCCGCTGCGGCGGCGACAGCGTCGACGCGGTCGGCGAAGTGCTCTTCGATCAGGTCGCGGATGCGGCCCACGCAGGATCCGCAGCCGGGGCGCATGTCGCAGGCGGTGCGGACGTCCTTGGCCGAGCAGGCTCCGGCCCTCACATGGCCGCGCACGTCATCGTCCGTGACGGCGTGGCAGACACATGCGTACATAGGGGGAGAGCCTCTCACTTGATCCATTAGGTAAGGCTCTCCTAAGCTAACCCAGTGTGTGCGTGGCTGGCAATGTGGGTGGCGACACACCGCCGGTTAGCGGTGCAAACCGGTATGTAATTCCGCGTGTGAGACGATCACGGCAGGGAAGCTCAACCCATGTGATACGCGTATGGCCGGGTGATCCCTATCCTCTCGGGGCTCACTACGACGGCGCAGGCACGAACTTCGCACTGTTCTCCGAAACGGCCACACGAGTCGAGCTCTGTCTGTTCGACGACGAAGGGCGCGAGACCCGCCTCGACCTCCCTGAGACGTCCGCCTTCGTCTGGCACGGTTACCTCCCCTCCGTCGTCCCCGGACAGCGGTACGGCTACCGGGTGCACGGCCCGTACGACCCCCGCCAGGGACAGCGGTGCAACCCCGCCAAGCTGCTCCTCGACCCGTACGCCAAGGCGATCGAGGGCGAGGTCGACTGGGGTCGGTCGGTCTTCTCCTACCGGTTCGGCGACCCGTTCTCCCGCAACGACGACGACAGCGCCCCGCACATGCCGAAGTCCGTGGTGATCAACCCGTACTTCGACTGGATGACCGACCGGTATCCCCGCACGCCGTACCACGAGACGATCATCTACGAGGCGCACGTCAAAGGCCTGACGAAGCTGCACCCGGACATCCCCGAGGCGCAGCGCGGCACGTACCTGGGCCTGGCCCACCCGGCGGTGATCGACTACCTCCGGGAGCTGGGCGTCACGGCGGTCGAGCTGATGCCGGTGCACCAGTTCGTCCACGACGACGTCCTGCTGAGGAAAGGCCTGCGGAACTACTGGGGTTACAACACGATCGGCTTCTTCGCCCCGCATAACGGGTATTCCTCCACGGGGCAGCTCGGCGAACAGGTGCAGGAGTTCAAGCTGATGGTGCGGACCCTGCACGAGGCGGGGATCGAGGTGATCCTCGACGTGGTCTACAACCACACCGCCGAGGGCAACCACCTGGGGCCCACCCTCGGCTTCCGGGGCATCGACAACGCCCACTACTACCGGCTCGTCGACGGCGCGCCGGAGTACTACCTGGACACGACCGGCACAGGCAACAGCATCAACGTCCATCAGCCGCACGCGCTGCAGTTGATCATGGATTCGCTGCGGTACTGGGTGACCGAGATGCACGTCGACGGGTTCCGGTTCGATCTGGCGTCGGCGCTGGCGCGGGAGTTCCACGACGTGGACCGGCTGTCGGCGTTCTTCGACCTGGTCCAGCAGGACCCGATCGTGTCGCAGGCGAAGCTGATCGCCGAGCCGTGGGACGTCGGACAGGGCGGCTACCAGGTCGGCAACTTCCCGGCCCTCTGGACCGAGTGGAACGGGAAGTACCGCGACACCATGCGCGACTACTGGCGCGGGGCGGACGGTCGGCTCCCGGAGTTCGGCAGCCGGTTCACCGGATCCAGCGACCTGTACGCCGACGACGGGCGGCACCCGATCGCCTCGGTCAACTTCGTCACCTGCCACGACGGGTTCACGCTGCACGACCTCGTCTCGTACGACGGCAAGCACAACGAGGCGAACGGCGAGGGCAACCGCGACGGCGCGGACGACAACCGCTCCTGGAACCACGGCGTCGAGGGCGAGACCGACGACCCGGACGTCATCGGCATGCGCGAGCGCCAGAAGCGGAACATGCTGACCGCCCTCCTGCTGTCCCAGGGCGTGCCGATGCTGTCCCACGGCGACGAGGCCGGCCGTACCCAGCGCGGCAACAACAACGCCTACTGCCAGGACAATGAGATCTCCTGGATGACCTGGTCCGACTCGCCGGAGCAGGACATCCTGCGGGCGTTCGTGCGGCGGGTGACCGAGCTGCGCCGCGAGCACCCGGTGTTCCGGCGCCGCCGCTTCCCGACCGGCGACGGCGTCATCGCCTGGTACTCCACCAACGGCAGTCCGATGACCGACGCCGACTGGCAGACCCCGTACGCCAAGGCGATCACGGTCTTCCTCGACGGCGACCGCATCGCCGAGCCGGACCGGCGCGGCGAGCCGATCCGCGACGACTCGTTCCTGCTGCTGTTCAACGCCGCCGACCTCGACCTGAACTTCGCGCTGCCCGACACCGGCGGAGGGATGTGGACCGGCGTGCTGGACACGGCGGCTCCGATCGAGGTGTACGACGACCATGACCGGCCGGTGGTGAGCACCGGCGAGAAGGTGCTGGTCGAGGCCCGTTCGATGCAGGTGCTGCGGCGTGTCTAGGCACCCGAGCGCGACGTACCGGCTGCAGCTGCGCCGGGAGTTCGGCTTCGCCGAGGCCGGCGAGCTCGCCGGCTACCTGGCGGCGCTCGGCGTCTCGCACGTGTACCTGTCGCCGATCCTGCAGGCCGTCCCCGGCTCCGCCCATGGCTACGACGTCATCGACCACGCGCGGATCTCCGACGACCTCGGCGGGGAGGATGGCTTCCGGGCGATGGCGGCCCGGATGCGGGCGCACGGCCTGTCGATCATCGTGGACATCGTGCCGAACCACATGGCGATCCCCGCGCCGGAGAACCTCAACCGGGCGTTCTGGGACGTCCTGCGACAGGGGCCGGACTCCCCGTACGCCCGGTGGTTCGACGTCGACTGGTCCCAGGGCGTCATCGTGGTGCCGGTACTCGGCTCGCCGGACGACGAGCCCCGGCCGGACGGCGACGTGCTGCGCTACCACGACCACGTCTTCCCGCGCGGGGGCCGCTACCGCGCGACCCACTGGCGCGAGCCGGACCTGAACTACCGGCGTTTCTTCGACATCTCGACTTTGATCGGGCTGCGGGTGGAGGACCCGGAGGTCTTCGACGCGACCCACGCCGTGATCCTGCGGCTGGTCGACGAGGGACTGATCGACGGCCTGCGGATCGACCATCCTGACGGGCTCGCGGACCCGCGCGGCTACCTGCGGCGTCTCGACCGGCCCCGCGGCTGGGTGGTCGCCGAGAAGATCCTCGTCGGCGAGGAGACGCTTCCCGCCGACTGGCCGTGCGGCGGCACCACCGGGTACGACGCGCTCGGCATGGTCGGCGGGCTGTTCGTCGACCCGGCCGGGGACAAACCGCTGACCGAGGCGTACACCGCGCTGACCGGCGGCCCCGCCGACTTCACGGAGGTCGAGCGCGCGGCCCGGCGGTTCGCCGCCGACCGGATCCTCGTGCCGGAGGTGCGCCGCCTGACCGAGCTGCTGACCCGGGTCCTGCCGGACGAGGACCCCGACGCGCTGCGGGAGGTCCTGGTCGAGCTGCTCGTCGCGATGCCGGTGTACCGCGCGTACATCGTGCCCGGCGAGGAACCCCCGGCGCAGGCCCTGGAGATCGTCGCCCAGGCCGCGGCCGAGGCCCGCGCGGTGCTCCCGGACGGTGTCCTGCTCGACAAGGTCATCCCCCTCGTACTGGGGCTCGGCGGCCGTGACGCGGTCCGGGACGAGTTCGCCGTACGGTTCCAGCAGACGTCCGCGCCGATGACCGCCAAGGGCGTCGAGGACACCGCCTTCTACCGCTGGTCCCGGCTGGCCGCCCTGAACGAGGTGGGCGGCGACCCGACGCGGTTCGCCGTCTCGCCGGAGGAGTTCCACGCCTACTGCGCGCGGATCGCCGCCGACCGGCCCCGCACGCTCACGACGCTGTCGACGCACGACACCAAGCGGCAGGAGGACGTACGGGCGCGGCTGGCCGTCCTGTCGGAGCTGCCGGACGAGTGGGTCGCCGCCGTGGGCCGCTGGCGGTCGCGGGCGCCGGAGAGCCCCCTGGAGCCCGACCTGGACTACCTGATGTGGCAGACGATCGTCGGAGCCTGGCCGCTGCCCGCCGACCGGCTCAGGGAGTACCTCACGAAGGCGATGCGCGAGGCCAGGACCCGTACGTCGTGGACGGACCCCGACCCGGCGTACGAGGAGGCGGTCCTGGCCCACGCGGACGCGGTCCTGGCCGACCCGGCGCTCACCGCGGACGTCACCCGGTTCGTCGACCGGATCGCGCCGTACGCGCGTGTGGGCTCGCTCGGCCAGAAGCTCGTGCAGCTCGCGATGCCGGGCGTGCCCGACGTGTACCAGGGGTGCGAGCTCACCGGCCTGTCCCTCGTCGACCCAGACAA
Organism: Actinoallomurus sp. NPDC050550; assembly: GCF_040655075.1. Taxonomy (NCBI): domain Bacteria; kingdom Bacillati; phylum Actinomycetota; class Actinomycetes; order Streptosporangiales; family Thermomonosporaceae; genus Actinoallomurus; species Actinoallomurus sp. NPDC050550. Next base: position 111,610 of record NZ_JBFAJC010000028.1, read on the forward strand.
CCGGCGGCCGGTCGACTACGCCCGCCGCCGGGAACTGCTCGCCGACCTGGACGCCGGGACCACCCCCGCCGACCTGGACGGCGAGAAGCTCCTCATCACCACGCGGCTGTTGCGGCTGCGCGAGAGGCACCCGGACTGGTTCGACGCCGGGCACGAGCCGGTGACGGTGACCGGTCCCGCGGCCGCCCACGCCGTGGCGTTCCGGCGCGGCGGCGCGGTCATGGTCGCGACACGCCTGCCCGCGGCCCTCGAACGGCGCGGAGGCTGGGGCGGAACCCATCTCGACCTGCCCGGAGGCCCCTGGCACGACGTCCTCACCGACCAGTCGTACCCCTCCGGTCTGGAGCTGAGCGGGCTGCTCCTCCTGCTCCCGGTCGCCGTGCTCATCGAGGCTCCGTGACGTACGAGGTATGGGCCCCGGCCGCCGAGACGGTCGAGGTGGAGACCTGCGGGATCCGGCACGCCATGACGCCCGCCGGGCGGCCCGGCTGGTGGACGGCGCGGATCGACGCGGGCCCCGAGGGACAGGACTACGGCTTCGTGCTGGACGGCGATGGACCGTTCCCGGACCCGCGCTCGCCCTGGCAGCCGAACGGCGTGCTCGGACTCAGCCGCACGTACGACCACGAGCGCTTCACCTGGTCCGACGAGGGATGGAGAGGGCGGCCGCTGCCGGGCAGCGTGCTGTACGAACTGCACGTCGGCACCTTCACCCCCGAGGGCACGTTCGACGCGGCCATCGATCGTCTCGACCACCTCGTCGACCTCGGCGTCGACGCCGTCGAGCTGCTGCCCGTGGCCGCCTTCCCCGGACGGCACGGCTGGGGCTACGACGGCGTCCACCTGTGGGCGGTGCACGACCCGTACGGCGGCCCGGACGGGCTGAAACGCTTCGTGGACGCCTGCCACCGGCGCGGCCTGGCCGTCGTCCTCGACGTCGTCCACAACCACCTCGGCCCGAGCGGGAACCACCTCGGGCGGTTCGGCCCGTACTTCACCGACGCCTACGCGACGCCCTGGGGTCCGGCCGTCAACGTCGACCAGGCCGGCTCGGACGAGGTCCGCGCGTTCATCGTCGGCAACGCGCTGATGTGGCTGCGCGACTTCCACGTCGACGGGCTGCGGCTCGACGCCGTGCACGCCATCCGGGACCAGCGCGCCGTCCACATCCTGGAGGAACTGGCCGAGGCGGTGTCCCGGCTCGCCGCCGAGACGGGCCGGGAGATGTTCCTCGTCGCCGAGTCCGACCTGAACGACCCGCGCCTGGTCGCCTCGCGCGAGGCGGGCGGGTACGGTCTCGACGCGCAGTGGAGCGACGACTTCCACCACGCCCTGCACACGCTGCTCACCGGTGAGCGGCAGGGCTACTACGCCGACTTCGGCGTGCCGGGAGCGCTGGCCAAGACGCTGACCAGGGTCTTCTTCCACGACGGGACGTGGTCGTCGTTCCGAGGCCGCACGCACGGGCGGCCGGTCGACACGCTCCGCGTGCCCGGCCACCGCTTCCTCGGCTTCCTGCAGAACCACGACCAGATCGGCAACCGCGCCACCGGCGACCGGATCTCCGCGTCCTTGTCCCCGGGCCTGCTCAAGGTCGGGGCGGGCCTGCTGCTCACCGCGCCGTTCACGCCGATGCTGTTCATGGGCGAGGAGTGGGGCGCCCGCACCCCGTGGCGGTTCTTCAGCGACCACCAGGAGCCCGAGCTCGCCCGGGCCGTCAGCGAGGGGCGGCGCCGGGAGTTCGCCGACCACGGCTGGGTCGCAGGCGACGTCCCCGACCCTCAGGACCCGGAGACCTACCGCAGCTCCGTCCTCGACTGGTCCGAACCCAGGGAGTCACGCCACGGGGAGCTGCTCGACTGGTACCGCGCGCTGATCGCGCTGCGCCGCGCCCGGCCGGAGCTCACCGACCCCCGCCTGACCGAGGTCGCGGTGGAGTACGGCGAGTCGTGGCTCGTCGTCCACCGTGGTTCGCTCCGGATCGCGGCCAATCTGGGCGCGGACCCGCTGCCGTTGCCGGACGGCGACGTGCTCCTCGCCTCCTTCACCGAGGCGGGCGAGGGCCGCCTCCCGGGCGAGTCCATCGCCGTCCTGCGAACGCCCGGCCGGGGCCGGAAGTGACCTCGTTACCGATTGCTCTTGGCGAGCAGGACCAAGCCGATGATCACCCGGATGCCCCCGAAGAGCATCGGTCCCCAGGCGACGATGTAGACCCCGCCGCTCCCAGAGGCGTTCGAGTACGTGAGCACGGTGATGAGCAACCCGATCACGAAGAACACCGCGCCGATGCCGATGGTCCGTGTGGCCCTGCGGCGCTCCCGGTCATCGACCCCCTGATAAGGCGCGCCTTGGAAGGGCGGGTTCTGCTGGTACGGCCCGTTCTGGGGCGGAGCCTGGTACGGCTGCGGCGCGTTCGGGTACTGCGGGTTCGGGTACTGCGGGTTCTGCTGGTAGGGACCCTGATCAGGCGCATTCGGATACGGCGGCTGGAAGCCACCGTGCTGTGGAGCGCCCTGGTATGGGCCGGCAGGCGGAGTCTGAGGGTGATTCGGCGAGGGCGGCACGGCGCCTGGATATTGCTCTGTCATCTTTTCCGCTCACTGGATGCGGCCGGGCTGATTCTGATCAGGACGCCCGTCACCGTAGTCGAGCGGCCGTCGCCCCTACGTGCTGTTTGACCAAGAAGACCGGATAGAGACTGGTCTTTTCGGCTGGTACCTCGGCAATCCTCGATGAGGTGACCTTGCCGTAGACGTGCTGTTCGCCCAGAACGGCCCGTACGAGGGTCAATGTCCCGCGTGCGGCCGCTACGAGGCTCCACCGGCGGCGTGCGCCGGGACGGGCGCGCCGTCGCCCTGTGGGTGGAAGGTGCGGCGGTAGGCCATCGGTGACACGCCGATCGCCGCGTGCAGGTGCTGGCGCAGCGAGACGGCAGTGCCGAAGCCGGCCCGGTGGGCGACCTGGTCGACCGGCAGGTCGGTGGTCTCCAGCAGGTGCCGCGCCAGCTCCACCCGCTGCCGGGCGAGCCATCGGCCGGGGCTCATGCCGACCTCCTCCTGGAACCGGCGCGTCAGCGTCCGCACGCTCATCCCGGCCCGCGCGGCGAGCTCGGGCAGCGTGATCGGCCGGTCGAGGTGCTCCAGCGCCCAGGCGCGGGCCGGCGCGGTGCCCTCGTCGTGCGGCTCGGGCACCGGGCGCTCGATGAACTGCGCCTGACCCCCGTCTCGCCACGGCGGGACGACGACGAGGCGAGCCACCCGGTTGGCGACCTCGCTGCCGTGGTCGCGGCGCACGACGTGCAGGCACAGGTCGGTGCCCGCCGCCGCCCCGGCAGAGGTGAGCACGTCGCCGTCGTCGACGAACAGGACATCTGGGTCGAGCCGGATCCGGGGAAAGCGTCGCTGGAACTCGGCCGCCTCATTCCAGTGGGTGGTCGCCGGACGGCCGTCGAGCAGCCCCGCCGCTGCCAGCACGGAGACACCGGTGCAGATCGACATGATGCGGGTGCCCGGCCGGATCAGGGCCAGGGCCGCCGCGATCTCCTCGGGAAGCCGGTCGATGGGCTGGCATGCCCCGAAGGGCGGGATGACGACGGTGTCGGCGGTGGCCAGCGCCGTCGCGTCGTGGTCGACGACGATCGAGAAGTCGGCGTGCGTGCGCACCGGCCGGCCGTCCACCGTGCAGGTGACGACCTCGTAGAGCGGCTCGTCGTCCGGGCCGTACGCGGCGCCGAAGATCCGCCCGGGGATGCCGAGCTCGAACGGAACGGTGCCGTCCAACGCGAGGACGGCCACGCGGTGGGGAGACCCCGGCGGAAGGCTCATGGCCAGATTCTTTCACACGATGTCCATATGGCCACTCCCGGTCGGCGGGCGGCGGCCCGAGGCTTGGTCCGTCGGAACGACCACGAGAAGAAACGGAAGACTCGATGAACACCATGCGGGCGATCGTGCAGGACGGACCCGGCGGCCCGGAGGTGCTGAGGATCGCCGAGGTCGAGCGGCCGGAGCCGGACCGGGTCGAGGTCCTGGTCCGGGTGCACGCGGCCGGCGTGAACCCGGCCGACTGGAAGACCCGCGCGGGGGGCGGTTCGGTGCCGGGCCTCGGGTGGGACGTGTCGGGCGTCGTCGAGGCGGTCGGCCCCGGCGTGACGCTGTACGAGCCGGGGGACGAGGTGTTCGGGATGCCGCGCTTCCCGCATCCGGCGGGCGCGTACGCCGAGTACGTCACCGCGCCGCCGCGCCACTTCGCCCGCAAGCCCGCCGGGATCGATCACATCCAGGCCGCCGCGCTGCCGCTGGCCGCGCTGACGGCCTGGCAGGGACTGGTCGACACGGCGGGCGTCCAGGCGGGGCAGCGGGTCCTGATCCATGCCGCCGCCGGAGGGGTCGGCCACCTCGCCGTGCAGATCGCCAAGCTCAAGGGTGCGTACGTGATCGGTACCGCCCGCGAGGCCAAGCACGAGTTCGTGCGCGGTCTGGGCGCCGACGAGGTCGTCGACTACACGAAGGCGGACTTCGCCGAGGCGGTCCGGGACGTCGACGTCGTGCTCGACACGATCGGCGGCGACTACGGTCCCCGGTCCCTGGAGACCCTTCGCGACGGCGGCACCCTGGTGTCGTACGTGCCGCCGGTCGAGGACGACCTGCTGGCCGCGGCCGAGAAGCGCGGCATCAAGGCCGGCTGGACCCTCGTCGAGCCGGACTACGCGGCGATGAAGGAGATCGCCGCCCTCGCCGAGGCGGGGAGGCTGCGTGCAGCGATCGACTCGGTGTTCCCGCTGGAGGAGGCCGCCAAGGCCCACGAACACGGCGAGACGGGCCGCACCACCGGCAAGATCGTGCTGACGGTGGCTCCCTGACGATCCGGGTCGGGGCTCATCGGCCGAGCAGGCGGTCGACGGCGCGGCGGGCGCGGGCGGGGGCCGCCGGGTCGCGGTGCAGCTGAATGGCCTGGCCCGCGGCGAGCGCCACGCCGCCCAGCTCGAAGACCAGCTGATCGACGTCGGTGCCTGCGGGCAGGTCACCGGCGTCGACCGCCGTCCGCAGCTCGGCGGCCACGTAGTCGGACCAGCGGGACAGGGCGGTGCGCACGGCGTCCCGGACGGGGCCGGGACGCCCGTCGAACTCGGTGGCGACCGACGTGAGGAAACAGCCGCCGTGGCCGTCGTCCGCCATGTACGCGATCCACTCCCCGAAGGCGCGTGCCAGCCGATCCGCCCCGGGCTCGGCACCCGCGACGCGCGCCGGGACCCGGTCGCGGAACTTCTCGATCGCGGCGTCGAGCGTCGCGAGCTGGAGCGCCTCCTTGGTGCCGAAATGGCCGATCACTCCGGCCTTGCTCATCCCGAGCTCGGTGGCGAGCCGGCCGATGGTGACGCCTTCGAGCCCCTCGGCGGAGGCCAGCGTCAGGGCGCACTCGATGATCCGGGTCCGGGTGGCGGCCGTCTCGACGGCGGACTTGCGCGGGCTCATGGGGACAGCTTAACCTACCGATCGTTCGCTAAACACGAACGATCGTTCGGTAGCTAAAGGGGTCACCATGAAGATCCACCACCTCAACTGCGGATCGATGCGCGAGATCGACCCCGCCGACGCCGCAGACCACCGCCTGGAACCCGCACGGGCGCTGAACCACTGCCTGCTCGTCGAGACCGACGCCGCGGGTCTCGTCCTGGTCGAGACCGGATTCGGCACGCCCGACGTCGACCGCCCGGAGGAGACCCTCGGCCGGACCTTCCTGGACCGGACCCAGGCGCTGCTCGACCCGGAGGAGACCGCCGTACGGCAGATCCGGCGCCTCGGCCACTCGCCCGACGACGTGCGCCACATCGTGCTGACCCACCTCGACCTCGACCACAGCGGCGGGCTGCCGGACTTCCCGCAGGCCACCGTTCACGTACACGACGCGGAGTACCGGGCCGCCATGGCCGCGACCGGCGCGCACCCCGAGCACACCCTGCGCTACCGGCCCGCGCACTGGGCGCATCGCCCGCACTGGAGGACCTACGAGTCGCGGAAGGGGGAGTCCTGGTTCGGGTTCGACGCCGTCGAACTCGACGGCCTGCCCCCGGAGATTCTGCTGATCCCGCTCGCCGGACACACCGAGGGGCACTGCGCGGTGGCCGTACGGGACGGGGACCGATGGCTCCTGCACGCCGGCGACGCGTTCTACCACCACGGGCAGATCGAGCCGGACGACCGCTGGTCCATGCCCCTGTGGGAGGCGCTGGAGGAGATCACGGAGATCGACCGGCCGCTCCGGGTCGCCAACCAGGCCCGCCTCCGTGAACTCCTGCGCGACCACGGCGACGAGGTCGATGTCTTCTCGGCCCACGACCCCTGGGCCTTCGCGCGTCTCGCTCCAGCGGGCTGATCGTTCATCGACTGTCCGGTACGGCGCCGGCCGGCTGTGCGGGCGTGTCCGCGCGCAGTACGGCCACCAGGGCGCCGATGTCATCGCGCGGAGAAGTACTCATGGTGACCTTCCAATCAGGAAACGGATGGTTCCGACGTTCTGCCGGGATCGTGACCCGTATGTAGTTCGTCGTCCGCCGCCGAGGCGGTGGGGACCGGCTCCTCGGCGACCGGCGCGGGGAGCCGGAGCGTGAGGCGGCGCACGTCGGGGACGGCGAGCACGAGCAGGCACGCGGCCACGACCAGCCCGGCCGTTCCGGCCAGGGTGGCCGACGTGCCGACCGCGGCGCCGAGCGGCCCGGCCACGGCCAGGCCGGCCGGGGTCAGGCCGAGCGAGGTGAGCCAGTCGTAGGCCATCACCCGCGACAAGGCGCGCGCCGGGATGTGCTGCTGAACGGCGGTCAGCCAGACGGAGTTCATGAACGTCAGGCCACCGAACGCCAGACCGGCGGCCACGGCGACGAGCGGTGCGGGCGCGCGGGCGGCGAGAAGGGCCAGGGGAAGGCCGAAAATGGCGAGCAGCAGGTTGCATGCGGTGAGCGGGCGGCGCGGCCGTAGGCGGAGCGCGGTCACGGCTCCGACCACGGCGCCGAGCGCACCGCCCTGGGTGATGACACCCCAGGCGACCTGGCCGCCGAGCGACCGTACGGCGACGAGCGGGCCGAGGGTCAGGTAGCAGGAACTCGCGAGGTTCCAGATGGCGTGGACGATGAGGTTGGTCCAGTACCAGCGGTGACGTCGCATCTCGGTCCAGCCGCCGGCCAGTTCCGTCCAGAAGCCCTCCCGGGGCGCGCCCTCATGGCGCACGCGGAGCAGCGCGAGTGTTCCGACGCTGACCGCGAACGTCGCCGCGTCCAGCAGGAAGGCCCAGCCGGCGCCAGCGGTGATCACCAGGGTGGTGGCGATCATCGGCCCGAGCACCCGGCCCGCCTGCCGGGAGAACTGGGTGAGGGCGTTGGCCTGCTGCAGGCGGTCCTCTTCCACGGTGGCGGGGATCAGCCCGTCGGCGGCGGGCATGAAGAACGCCGACGCCGCGCCGGACAGCGCCGAGAGTGCGATCAGGTGGCCGAGGTGAACGGTGCCGGCCAGCAGCTCGAGGCCGATCGTGACCTGGACGAACAGGTTGACGACGTCCGCCGTGAGCATCACGAGGTGCCGTGGCAGGCGGTCGGCCCAGACCCCACCGGCCAGCACGAGGAGCAGCCGGGGGACGGCGGCCGCCGCGAGCACCGCCCCGAGGTCGGTGGCCGATCCGGTGGCCTGGATGACGGCGAGGGCGAGCGCCACCGGAGTGATGGCGTCGCCGAGGCCGGACAGGGTCTGCCCGGCCCACAGCAGTCGGAACCGGCGGTCCGCGAGAGGGGTGAACACGCCGAAGAGATTACTGCGAAATCGTACTATCCGAAAGCGCATTATTCGATCGGCGGGATACTGAGGGCATGGAGAGGGACTCGGTCGACCGGCACGTCGAGCGATGGCTCCCCGAGTTGCCGGACCTCGATCCGCGCATCGAGGGCATCGTGACCCGGATGCAGTTCATCGTCCGCTACCTGCGCCGCAACAAGGAGCAGGTGCTCAAGGAACGCGGCCTGCAGATGGGGGAGTGGGAGATCCTGCACACCCTCCGCCGCGCCGGCGCGCCGTACCAGACGGCCCCGACCGCGCTCGCCGACGCCTCCGGCGTGCCACCCACCACCATGACGAGCCGACTGGACCGCCTTGAGGGACGTGGCTTCGTCGTCCGCGTCCACGACCCGGCCGACCGGCGGCGACTCCTCGTCGAACTGACGGACAAAGGCCACGCCGCGTGGCGGAGCGCGATGGCGGGACTGGACCGTGGCGAGAAGGAACTGCTCGCCACTCTCGGCACCGACGAACAGGACCGGCTGGCCGACCTGCTCCGTCCCCTCATGCGCCACGTCGACGCCCGGACGTGACCCGGCGGACCGCGTGTGCGGTGCGGGCGCGGACGCCGCTGGGCAAGGCGAGGGTATTTACTTTGCATTAGCGCGGTTATCGGTATGTCTGAGCAAGGCCTACGACTGGAAGATCGCAGGTCAAGGCCCCGCTACTACCGAGGAAACGTTCTTGAATAGCTCTACGATCGGTTCATGACCTCAGTTCTGCTCGCCGAGGACGACACGTCCATATCCGAGCCTCTCGCCAGAGCGCTGCGGCGGGAGGGATACAACGTCGAAGTCAGTCCCGACGGTCCGCAGGCTCTCGAGCGGGCGCTCGGGGGCGGGGTGGACCTCATCGTCCTGGATCTCGGCCTGCCCGAGCTCGACGGGCTCGAAGTGGCCCGGCGCGTGCGCGCCGAGGGCCACGGCGTGCCGATCCTCATCCTCACCGCCCGCGCCGACGAAGTCGACACGGTCGTGGGCCTCGACGCCGGCGCCGACGACTACGTCACCAAGCCCTTCCGGCTCGCCGAGTTGCTGGCCCGCGTCCGCGCGCTGCTGCGCCGTGGCAGCACCGAGACGCCGATCGTGCAGGGTGTCCGGATCGACGCCGAATCCCGTCGCGCCTGGATGGGCGACCAGGAGCTTCAGCTCACGACCAAGGAGTTCGACCTTCTCCGCGTGCTGGTCCGCGACGCGGGCAAGGTCGTGACCCGAGAGCAGATCATGCGGGAGGTGTGGGACACCAACTGGTGGGGCTCGACCAAGACCCTCGATATGCACATCTCCTGGCTTCGTCGCAAGCTGGGAGACGACGCGGGCAGTCCGCGTTACATCACGACCGTGCGGGGAGTGGGCTTCCGCTTCGAGCGCGGTGACTGATCGTGTGAACCCGGCGTGACCACCCCCTGGTCACGTCTCGGGCGAAAGAGAGGCACCCCCATGAGGCGACGGCTCCTGCTGTCCACGCTGGCCGTCGCGGTCGTCGCCGTGCTCCTGCTCGGTATCCCACTGGGCTATGCGACCCATCGGCTCCTCTACGACGAGGCCGAACAGCAGGTCGAGCGGGAGGCGGCGACCGTGGTGGCCGGCGTGAACCTCAAACAGGAAGGCAAGCAGTCCATCGTCGGCGATCAGATCGCCAGAGAGTTCCCCAGCCGGTACATCGTCGTCACACTGGCCAACGATCAAGTGATCACGGCCGGCGTCGCGCCGCCCAAGGGCGCGCACGTCATCCGGAAGACCGCCAACGACCGAGGCGTGCGGGTGCAGGTCTCCCGGGACGCCGCCGACATCGAGGCGGAGGCCCTGCGCACGTTCCTGCTGATCGGCAGTCTCGTCGTGCTCGGCGTGGGTGTGGCGGTCGGCCTGGCGATGGTCCAGGCGCGGAAGCTCACGCTGCCGCTGATCGACCTGGCCGAGACCGCCGAACGCCTCGGTTCCGGCAACGCGCGGCCACGCCGCCGCCGGTACGGCGTGCCCGAGGTCGACCGGGTCGCGGAGGTGCTGGACCGCAGCGCCGTGCGGATCGCCGACCTGCTGGCCGCGAGCCGTGAGTTCGCCTCCGACGCCAGCCATCAGCTGCGTACGCCGCTGACGGCGCTGTCCATGCGGCTGGAGGAGATGGTCGAGGCGTCGGACTACCCGGAGGTCGTCCGGGAGGAGGGCGCGGCCGCCGCCGCGCAGGTCGAGCGACTCGCCGCGGTGGTCGAGCAGCTTCTCGCTCGGGCGAAGCACGACCCCACCGGTGACGCGGTCCCGGTCGCCGTCGACGAGATCCTCGACCAGCAGGTGGAGGAATGGGAGCCGGTCTTCCGGCGGGAGGGACGCCGGCTGACGGTGTCCGGCGTCCGGGATCTCACCGCCGTGGCGAGTCCCGGCGGTCTCGCGCAGATCGTCGCGACGCTGCTGGACAACTCGCTCATGCACGGCGGCGGGACGGTCACGATCCACACCAAGGAGACCGTCTCGTCGATCGTCGTGGAGGTCGGGGACGAGGGCAAGGGAGTTCCGCCGGAGCTGGAGCGCCGGGTGTTCGACCGCAACGTCAGCGGCCGATGGCAGGGCACCGGGCTCGGGCTCTACCTCGCGCGTTCGCTGGCCACGGCGGACGGCGGGCGGCTCGAGCTCGTACGCGCGCGCCCGGCGACGTTCGCGGTCTTCCTGCGGAAGGCCGACGAGGTCCTGCGGGCGCGGGAACGCGTCGTCAGCGGGCCGGCCTAGTGGTCTCGGGCCGGGTCAGTGGACCGGCTTAGGGATCGCCCGCTCTTCGGGCCGGTCGGCCGGCGCGGGCACCTGGGCCTCGGGCAGCCCGGTGTGCGGGTCGACCGGCGGCGCCGTCGGCGGCAGGAAGACCCACTTCTTGTACGCCCAGTAGCGGAACAGGGTCGCCACGCCGGTGCCGATGATCTGGGCAACGTTGAACGCCACGCCGTTGCGAAGGTCGAGAACGTAGTGGGTGAAGCCGATGAACACCCAGGTGATCGCCAGGCCGACGCCGTTGAAGACGAAGAACAGGACGTACTCGCGGCTCAAGCCGGTCTTGTCGCGGTGGCGGAAGGTCCAGAAGCGGTTCGCGAAGTAGGAGAAGGTGGTCGCCACGATCGTGCCGACGCCGAACGACGTCAGCGGGCCGACATGCAGGCCCAGGTGCAAGGTGTTCGAGATGCCGATGGTGATGATGAAATTGAGCACGCCGATGGTCCCGAACGCCGCGAGTTCGTGGATCAGATGAGCGAATCTCTGATAAAGCCCACTGGCGAAACGCACGAACGTGTGACCTTTCGTTCGAGCTCGGCGGCTGATCGCGCGCCCCGGCACACCTGGATCTTGATACCCCTCGCTTACCAGGTTAGACGCCCTCTCCCGGCGTATGGTTCCGACGGGTTCCGCGAGTACCCGGTCTCTGAGCACGACGGATAGGCTTCGGGCGTGACGGACAGGCAAGACATCCCGGTCGTCGGCATGGTCGGCGGAGGGCAGCTCGCACGGATGACGCAGCAGGCGGCGATCGCGCTCGGCACGCCGCTTCGCGTGCTCAGCGACAGCGCCCACGCCTCCGCGGCCAAGGTCATCGTCGACGTGCGCATCGGCGACCACCGCTCCCTCGACGACCTGCGCGCCTTCGCCAAGGACGCCGACGTCGTCACGTGGGACCACGAGCACGTTCCCGGCGAGCACATTCGCGCCCTGGAAGAGGCCGGCGTCGCCTGCCGCCCCGGGTCCGCGGCCCTGCTGCACGCCCAGGACAAACGCGTGATGCGTGAGAGGCTCATCGAGCTCGGTGTGCCGTGCCCGGACTTCGCCGTGCTCGACGACGCGCCCCTGGCGACCCTCGAGACGTTCGGCCGGGACACCGGCTGGCCCGTCGTGCTCAAGGCGACCCGCGGCGGCTACGACGGCAAGGGCGTATGGGTCTGCGCGTCCCTCGACGAGGCCCGTGCCGTCGTCGAGCGCGCCGCCGCCGAGGGCGTCGGCCTGCTGGCCGAGCGGCACGTGCCGTTCCGCCGGGAGCTGGCCGCCGTCGTCGCCCGCTCCCCGTACGGGCAGGGCGCGGCGTACCCGGTGGTGGAGACGGTGCAGCGCGACGGCATCTGCCACGAGGTGATCGCGCCCGCCCCCGGCCTGGACCCCGAACTGGCCGAGGAGGCCCAGCGGCTCGCGCTCACCATCGCCGACGCCCTCGGCGTGACCGGCCTCCTGGCCGTCGAGCTCTTCGAGACCGACCGCGGCGTCCTGGTCAACGAGCTCGCCATGCGCCCGCACAACTCCGGCCACTGGACGATCGAGGGTTCGCGCACCTCCCAGTTCGAGCAGCACCTGCGCGCCGTGCTCGACCTGCCGCTCGGCGACACGACGCCGACCGCGCCGTACACCGTCATGGCCAACGTCCTGGGCGGCGAGGACCCGGACGTGTACAAGCGTTACATCCACGTCATGGCCCACGACCCCGCCGTGAAGGTGCACTTCTACGGCAAGGAGGTCCGGCCCGGCCGCAAGATCGGCCACGTCACCGCACTCGGCGACGACCTGGAGGAGACCCGCGAACGGGCCCGCCACGCCGCCGACTACCTGAGAGGGACCATTTCATGACCGTCGGCGTCGTCATGGGCAGCGACTCGGACTGGCCGGTGATGAAGGCCGCCGCCGAGGCCCTCGAAGAGTTCGACGTCGCCTACGAGGCGGACGTGGTCTCCGCCCACCGCATGCCGAACGACATGATCGCGTACGGCTCGGAGGCCGCGTCGCGGGGCCTGCGCGTGATCATCGCGGGCGCGGGCGGGGCCGCCCACCTGCCGGGCATGCTCGCCGCCGTCACCCCTCTGCCGGTGATCGGCGTGCCGGTGCCACTGAAGTACCTCGACGGCATGGACTCCCTGCTGTCGATCGCGCAGATGCCCGCCGGAGTCCCCGTCGCGACCGTCGCGATCGGGAACGCCCGCAACGCCGGCCTGCTGGCCGTCCGCATCCTCGCGGCGAGCGACCCGGAGCTGCGCGAGCGCATGGAGGACTTCCAGCGCGACCTGTATGACCAGGCCAAGAAGAAGGGCGAGCGCCTGCGCCGCGGCTGACCGGTCTTGCCGGTCATTGGCGCTTGAATGCGCTCATTAGCGCTGGCCATCCGCCTGCGTAACGGGATCAGAGCGCCAGTCCGAGGTAGCGCGTGATGGCGTGCTCGACCTTCGCCAACTCGTCGCGTTCGAGATACGCCACCGGATCGCCGTCGATGTACCGGGTGTCGATCGACCTGATCTGGTCGACCAGGAAGCGGGTCTGGACACCCATCAGCTCGAGGGTCGGACGGAAGACGGCTTCCTGAGCGCTACGCGAGGTCGGAACGATCGTCGCCACACTCCAGGCCATCGAACTCGGACTCACCACGAGGCCGTAGCGTCTGCCCCGCTGCTCGTGTCCGCGCTTCTCCTCGCCGAGGTTGACCTTGTAGACGGCCCCCCGGATCACCAGGAGTCCTCTTCGGACGACAGGTCCTCATCGGCCAGGCGCTCGGCGTCCGCCCGGGCCTGCTTGAGCCAGTCCTCACGCTCCAGCAACCGCAGGGCGCGCCGGATCACGTCGGTCACGCCCTCATCAGAGCGCTTGGCCGCGTCGATGATCCGCCTGTCCTCCTCGGTCGGCCGGAAGGCGATCTGCGATGTACCCATGTCACCAGGGTATCTCTGCGTTTGACAAACGTCTAGCAACTGTTGGACGGCTCGGAGCGTGGGCGCACTGGTGCCGGTCCAGGTGCCGGATCGGTCCGGCCCGGCACCTGGACCGGAACCGCTTATTTGAGGAGTTGGCGGGCCATGACGACGCGCTGGATCTGGTTGGTGCCCTCGTAGATCTGGGTGATCTTGGCGTCGCGCATCATGCGCTCGACCGGGTA